>JAUYHV010000313.1 GCA_030689845.1 Dehalococcoidia bacterium | reverse complement strand
TTTTAAAGAGAAATTCTACGCAAGGGTGCATGGACCCAATCACCACTGGTGGGTGTTCTCGGTAACAGCCCTCGGGACGTTCATGACTACCTACGATTTGGGATCCGTAAGCATGAGTTTACCCCGGATAATGGCGTCTTTTCAGACCAGTGTTGCGGTTGCAAGCTGGGTACTCCTCGCTTTTTTACTGACGGCCGCGGTCTTACTACTCCCTGCTGGCAGGCTGGGAGATATTGTCGGAAGGAAGAAAGTATATAACCTCGGTTTCCTTATTTTTATCACGGGTTCCGCTTTGTGCGCCTTTTCACAAAGCACTACCCAGTTGATTATTTTTCGCATTTTTCAAGCTATCGGGGCTTCGATGCTGCAAACCAACAGTTTTGCAATAATAACCGCCGTTTTTCCGGATAAAGAACGGGGCAAAGGGCTGGGGATGGGTAGCACCATTGCTGGTATCGGGGCCACTGCGGGGCCTGCCATTGGGGGCCTTCTTATAGCGGCGGTAGGGTGGAGGGGAATATTTTTCCTTAATGTGCCAATCGGACTGGCTGGGGCAATCATGGCCCATCTAATAATCCAGGAAAAATTAGTCTCGACCCCTCCAGACAAAATTAAACGTAATTTCGATATTATAGGAGCCTTGTTGGTTGCGATTGTTATGATCTCTCTTATTATCGGTATGAGTATGGGGCAGGAAAGCAACTGGACTTCAAAAGAGACGGCCATTATCTTGGGTATCACCGTTCTGGGGGTAGTTGCCTTTCCGCTGTTCGAGTCCCGTAAAGCAAACCCCCTGCTGGACATGAACCTATTCAAAAACAGGACCTTTAGCTTTAATTGTATAGCTCGAATAATCATGTTTCTGGCTATTTCAGCCAATGTCCTGCTTATGCCCTTCTTCCTTCAGATCGCCCTCGGCTATTCCCCGGCCAAGGCCGGGCTGGTTATAGCGCCCATGAGCGTTGTTATGGCCATCGTTTCCCCATTTTCCGGCTGGCTTTGCAATTATGTCACTACCCGCACTCTGGCTTCCCTGGGTATGGCGATTATGGGTATATCCTTATTTATTATTAGCCGGTTGTC
Source organism: Dehalococcoidia bacterium (assembly GCA_030689845.1). GTDB lineage: Bacteria > Chloroflexota > Dehalococcoidia > JACQUA01 > JACQUA01 > JAUYHV01. The sequence goes on along the minus strand of JAUYHV010000313.1, from coordinate 456 downwards.
TATCCATTCAGGTTACTTTGAAATTATTTTCCTTCTTAGCCTTCTCGGCTTCGGGCACTCCGTGTTTCAGACACCTAATAACACCTCGGTGATGGACTCGGTAACCAGGGATAAATACGGTATAGCTTCCGGTGTCCTCGCTTTGTGCCGGGAGGTAGGCAGGTCTTTGGGGACGGCTTTAGCCAGTACCATTGTTGCGGCAAGTATGTTTGCTATGGTGGGAAAAGTGTCCCTCTATAATCTTAGGAGAGACGCTTCTATACTGGGACAGGGAGACGCTATGTCAGCTTTAGTTGATGGTATAGAAAAAGCCTATCTGGTTGCGGCGATACTCTGTGTGCTCGGTGTAATATTTACCTTATCGCGGGGCAAGACCGAGAGGGATAAAGGGATACACGCCCGATGAACGGTGGTGTCATTAAAAAATCAGCGGAAATCTACCGGTGTGGCGGATGG
>JAUYHV010000309.1 GCA_030689845.1 Dehalococcoidia bacterium | reverse complement strand
ATGTTCTGCACCATCTTGACGGCATTAGGGGGCGACATCCAGATGTGGGGGTCTTTTAATTCTCCATGCCCGTCCGCATCATGGTATTCCCCGGAGGAGTCCAAAAGGCTGACTCCTTTCGAGCAGTCGATAACCTCGATGCCCTTGTTCACCCCCAGGAGTTTATCCATCCAGGCGAGTTCAAACTCCACCCCCGAGCCGACCTTGGCGTAGATTTTTGCCCTGGAAAAGTCCGCAATCTGAGACGGCTTCGGCTCATAGGAATGGGGGTTAGCCCCCGGGGGCACCAGGACCGATACCCGTACCCGGTCACCGCCGACTGCCCTGACAAAATCGGCCTGGGGCAGAATGGTAACAACGACACCGATTTTTCCCGTCCCCGCCATCCGGGGCGAACAGGACAGCAGAAAACCCGCTATTATAATGGCGGGAAGAAAAAACAAGGAAAAAATCGACTGTTTCCTGAACATCTTTCTCACTGCTGCGCAGCTACCGGCACCGGGGACGGTTTCTGGCAGTCCGGGCAGCGTCCAACGAATTCGAGAAGGTGATTTTCCAGTTTAAAGCCGGTGCCCCGGGAGAGTTTCTTTTCCAGTTCATCGAGGACGCAGTCTGTAAAATCCACCACCCTGCCGCAGCCGGAGCAGACAACGTGATGGTGGTGTTCCGAAGGTCTGCTCATCAGGTAACCGCGGCAGTTGCCCCCGGTATGGACTTTGCAGAGGAGACCCAGGTCCGCAAGAATTTCCAGGGTGCGGTAAACCGTGACCAAACCAATTCCGGGATTTTTCCTGGCCACTTTTTCATAAATGCTTGCCGGAGAGAGGTATTCCTCGGTCCGGGCGATGGCATCCAGCACCGCCCGCCTCTGGAGAGTCATCCTGTATCCGCGCTGTTTTAACAGACCGGCTATTTTATAAGGTGTAAGTCCCATCTATGCCTGTAAATGAAATATGTTTTCAATTACAAGTCTAACAAAAACCGCTCATTCAGTCAAGAAACTTTTCGCTGATTTCTTCAAAACAGTTCAAATACCTATTGACAAACCGAAAAACTGGTTTTATAATGTCTACTATTATTATCGGTTTAGTAATATTTAATCTGATTCCATAACCTTAATATTTAAGATAGGAGAAAGCAATGGTAGCTAAATCTAAAACAAGACAAAACCATCCGGGCCCGTCAAGATGGCGCAATATCATATTTTTCGCACTGTCCTTCTTCCTGGTATTGTGTTTAGCTGTCCTGGCAAACAGGCTGCAGCTATGGGGAAACAAACCCTTCGGCCGGGCTCTCATCGAATACCCCCTGTGGGCAGTTATTTTAGGTCTTCTCGTCTCGCTGGTACTGAGGGGTACCGGAGCATACAGTAAGATTAACTCCGCCTTTCGAACCGAACTGTTTTTAAAAACAGGGCTGGTTTTATTGGGCGCTTCAGTTAATTTTGCAACCATCATGAAGGTTGGATACCGCGGTTTAATCCAGAGTGCCATCCTGGTGGTTTGTGTCTTTTTCTTCACGTGGTATATCGGAAGGCTTTTTAAACTGGACCTGAAGCTCAGGGCACTAATGGCAACTTCCAACTCTATTTGCGGTGTTTCTGCCGCCATTGCCGCTGCCGGTGCCATCCTTGCCAAGCGGGAACACCTTGCCTATGTCACCACGCTGGTTATCCTTTTTGCCATGCCCCTGATGGTGCTGGAACCTATTTTTGCCAGGATGCTCAACCTGCCGGATGCCGTCGCCGGCGCCTGGATCGGCGGGAACATAGACACTACCGCCGCGGTCGTGGGGGCCGGTTCTCTCTACAATGAGCAGGCAATGCAAATCGCCTCTATTGTAAAACTGTCTCAGAACTCCTTGATAGGGTTTGCGGCCTTTTTCCTGGCCTTATACTGGGTAGTCGTTGTGGAAAAGAAAGCGGACAAAAAGCCATCACCGAAAACAATCTGGACCCGCTTTCCGAAGTTCGTCCTCGGCTTCATGGCAGTTTCGTTAATAGCCACACTGGGCTTGCTCCCGGCTGAAAATATAAAAATCATCAACAATCTCAGGACATGGTTTCTCACCCTGGCTTTTGTCTCCATAGGACTTGAGTTCGCCTTTGGAGAAATAAAAAGGATTGGCTCCCGTCCGATATTGGTCTACGGTATCGCCACGCTATTCAACGTCCTGCTGGCACTGGGACTCGCCTGGGTATTATTTAACAACTTCGGAGGTATTTAAAATGAAGCTTTTAAAAAACGAGGACTGGCTGTCGGTTATCCTGGCTTTCGCCATAATCGGAGCGGTTATAGCGGGTTTAATTACCAGGGTTCCCTGGTAATATCAGAAAATAAAGATTTAATTTTTTTGTGTGCGGATTGGCTGCAAAATAAGTTCGCTAAACTCATGATGCTGCCAGGGCCTTTTTAAGGAACTATAACCACCTTGCCGGGTCTTTCTCCTCCCCCCAAACCCGCTACCATTTTTACTGCGTCTTCCGCTTTTTCCAGGGGGAAGTGATGGGTAACCATCTTTTCGATGGGGTATTTCCTGGATTCCGCCAGTTTCACGGCGGGGGCCACGCCTTTGATGTTGTGGGTAAAGGCCCCTTTGAACACTATTTCCCTGCTCACCATGTCGTCCACGGGCATGGGAACCGGCTCCTTCCCAGCACGGCCGGAATACACCAGTGTCCCCTGTTTCCTGAGAAGCCTGAGCGAGGTGTCCATAGCGGCACGGTTGCCCGTTACATCCAGGACCAGGTCGGCCATTGTACCGCCGGTTATTTCCTTTACGACTTTCACCGCATCCTCTTTTTCCACATTAACAGTTACGTCCGCGCCGAATTCCTTTGCCAGTTCGAACCTTTTTTGGTCTATTGTGAGGCCCGTTGCCACCACAGGATAGGCCCCTGACTCCTTTGCCGCGATAATTCCTGCCAGCCCCTGGGGGCCCACCCCCTGGATCACCACGCAGTTACCTACCGAAGCCTGTCCAACGTTGCGTATCCACCTTATGCCGTTGGCCACCACGGCCGTGATACACACCGCCGCCGCCGCAGGCATTTCTTCCGATATTTTATGAATGACGGAACCCGGGGCAATATACATGTACTGGCCATAGGCGCCCCACAGGTGCGGCGGCTGGTCGCTGGAAACCAGGGTCCCGTAGGCAACCTGGGCTTCGCACTGCTGGTATTCCCCGGTCAGGCAGAAGAAACACTTGTTGCAGCGGGTAAGCGACTCAACGACAACCCTGTCACCTTTTTTTATCTTGAATCCCTTGCAGAGAGCCTCCCCGGCTTCCTCGATCCTGCCCACGATTTCATGCCCCATTATGAGGGGAAATACCGAAAAAGGAGACGCCTTGCCGTAATACCGCCCGGGGTCGCCGCCGCAGACACCGGCCATCTCCACCTTCAAAAGGCCGTCTTCGCTGCCGAATTTATCGGGGACGGCAAATTCCCTTATTTCAATCTTGCCGGGGGATACGTTGACTGCCGATATCTCTTTTTTCATATTAATACCTCATTTCATAGTATTTGCCGACGGTTTCCGGTTTTTCAGCCTCTTAAAAGTCAGTATCAGGCAGTATCCGGCCCCGGTTTCGCCCCGCGGGAAAAAGCCGCCAGTTGCCTCTCCAGCAGTTTTATTCTTTCTTCCAGATCTTTTGTGCTTTCCCCAGGCAGGACGGGCAAAGCACTGCCGGGAGGCGCTTCCATGGGCACAAAGGGTTCATAAGGCTCCTGGCGCACGTTCAGGCTGAACAGGTCCCACCTGCTGTAGATGCCGGCGATGTAGGTCACTGAACGGGCTTTGATGGTATCCAGGAGGTTTATTTCCCCGTAGACGATGGTTTCCTCATCGTAAACCGGCCCGGCAATATAATCGCCCTGGGGGTTGATTATGCCGCTGCCCCCCCGAAGCCCCCTGGGCGTATTAAACAGGGCGTTCTTGTAAAAATTCTTCGGGATATTTTTTTCGCTCATATACGTCGCCGCCAGCACTCCGAAAGCCCTGGTCGCGCCGCATACCGACCGGGTCCTGTTGTCGGTGGTGGATTCCAGCCCGGCCATACCCGGCCACAAGGAGCAGTGTATCTGTATCCCCTGCAGCAGCCAGTAATAAACCATGGGGAGCTGTAAATGCTCGCCGCAGATAGACCCGCCTATATTACCTATCTCCGTATTGAAGACCGTCCTCAGGTTGTCGCCGCCATCACCCGGGGAGTGAAAAAACCGTTCCTGCACAGTGTTGCATATTTTCCTGTGGGTGCCCAGGACTTCACCGCGGGGGCTCAGGTAAAGGATGGAGTTATACATCCTGCCGGGGAACCTCCTGTCCCGCTCGTTGATGCCGAGGGCAACGTAGGTGCCCGCTCTTTTCGCCGCGGCGCATAACTCTTCCGTCTCCCTGCCCGGCACCTCGATGGAGCTGCAGAAGTACTTTGCCCAGATGTTCATGAAGGTCAACTGGTCGGAGAAGTCCATGGACCAGTAGGGGAAACAGGGCATCCAGCACTCCGGGAAGACCACCAGACTGGCTCCCTCGCGTCCTGCCTCCTCGATGAGGCGGACGGCTTTATCCATGGTGGCGTCCAGGTCGAACCAGTCGGGGGCATCCTTCAGCACCGGCCCGTGCTGGACCGCGGCAACCTTTACTTTCCGGTCAAATTGAAAAGACACCTTCAGACCTCCTTGTTGATATCTGCGACTATATTACATCAGGGAAAAAGGGATATTCAACAGGGTGCGGTTCTTGCGTGGTGGGCTTGTAATAGTTTTAATTGCCCCTGGCCGGTGTCGTTTCATTGAAGATGGTTGTAATCAATATTATTTTGCACCCATTAGATTTTTTTGTTTCCCAGCGAGAGCTTCCGAAATGGCGCTTTATTGTCCTTAATCAAGCATGCCACATTTTCAAGTTTACATTCCTTCCACTCCTGCCGTTTGCTGTTATTCATTATCGGAATAGCCTCAAATAGTCTTCAAAGCTAAAAACACGGTTCCGCTGGTAGCCGGTGGTTTCTTTAATAATTCCTGCTGTCAAGAAAGCCCGCACCAGGTCATTAGCAGCTTTGGGAGAAAGCCCGGTAATGGTTTGCACATCCTTAGCGGTCACTACCGGCTTGGAAAAAAGCGCATGCAGAAAAACCGCGCCCTGTTTAGCGCGTTTACCCATCGTGAGAATTTTCTCCCTCTCGATGGTTGCCTTCAAGTCAGTAATTTTATGCAGGGTAGATACCCCGTTTTCCGCTGTCTGGATAACCCCTGTCAGAAAGAATTTAAGCCACTGTCCAATATTGTTTTTTGTCCTGACCAGTTCCAGATTATCGTAATACAGGGTTTTATTCTTCTCAAAAAACTCTGACAGATAGAGCAAGGGCTTCTCTAAAACACCGGTGCTCACCAGATATAGTGTAATCAGTAAACGCCCGATTCTACCGTTGCCATCAAGAAAAGGATGGATGGTTTCAAACTGGTAATGGGCAATCGCAATTCTAACCAAATGCGGAATCCTAATTTCTGTATTATGAAGAAATAGTTCAAGGTCCGCTAACAGTTCCGGTAGCTCTGCATGCGCCGGCGGAATGAATGCTGCATCCGCCAGGCTGGCGCCACCAATCCAGTTCTGCGATTGCCTGAATTCTCCCGGATTCTTATATTCCCCCCGTCCGCTCGAAAGCAGAATCCTGTGAGTATTCCTGATCAATCGGTTCGACAATGGCAGAGTTTTTAATTCTTCGATGGCCGTATTCATTGCAGTAACGTAGTTATTCACTTCGCGCCAGTCATCCCGATTTTCAGGGTGAATCTCTCTTTCTTCAATAATGGCTTCTTCAATATTGGTATGCGTTCCTTCAATCCGGCTCGATGTGACGGCTTCCTTGAAGATGTGCATTTTGATAAACATATCCGGGTCAGGAACAAACCTTGAAAAGGAGTTTAGTTCCCCAAGCCGTAGTGAAGCTCTTTCCAGAAGTTCATTGATGCCCTCGTCTGTCCAGACAAACGAATGGTTAATCTTTTCCGGCAGAAAGTACTGATATTGGTAGCCTTTACGCCATTTTCCTGCCTTATAATCGGAGATGTTCATTCGTGCCTTTTCCCTAAAATACAGGTTTGCCTATTTTACTTTATAACGCTAGGGTAAAATATAGAGTTTCTTATTTTACTTTGTCAACCGTTTTCCGTTCCTGTTTTATATCCAAGCCTGTATTGAGCGAAGTCGAAATACGGGACGGATTAACCCGAATGAATTCATCGGAGAAGTCCATGGAACAGTAAGGGAAACATGGCATCCAGCACTCGGGGAAGACCACCAGCCTGGCTCCCTCGCGCCCTGCTTCCTCGATGAGGCGGACGGCTTTATCCATGGTGCCGTCCAGGTCGAACCAGTCGGGGGCATCCTTCAGCACCGGCCCGTGCTGGACCGCGGCAACCTTTACTTTCCGGTCAAATTGAAAAGACACCTTCAGACCTCCTTGTTAATA
>JAUYHV010000308.1 GCA_030689845.1 Dehalococcoidia bacterium | reverse complement strand
GGCCGCTGTCAGTATTAATAATACATTTAACGAAAACAAAACGCCACATTCTAAATGCTTTTTCAGGGACACAGTTCCATAACTATGATGTTGATAATGGGGAAAATGGGACAAGCTGGTACGTGGCCCCCGGTACTCCCTGTGCCGGGCTATGTTCTCCTAATCAACTATGTCACCCTTCCTGTAGGCTTTCAGGTACCCCCTGCACGAAGGGTCTTTCCCGGTAAGAACATCAGCTACCTTGACCAGGCCCATTATCTTGCTATCAAGGGGATCAAGTATTAAAGCATCGAGGCCGGCATACGCCGCCATTAGCAGAAAAGCACGGTTAATAACCGGCCTGTTAGGTAAACCATAAGATATATTACTCAATCCCATTACCGTTCCCGCTGAAGGATAGCGGGCTTTAATTCCCTTGATAGTCTTCAGCGTGACCAATCCCTGGTTGGAATCTACTGAAACAGGCAATACCAGGGGGTCGAAAAGTATCCGCTCGGGTGGTATGCCCATTTTCTCCAGGCTTGAAAAAAGGGTATCACAAGCTGCCAGCCTTTCCTCCGCGGTTTTTGGAATTACCCTGTCCCCCATAGCCAGTGCTATCAGTATTGCCTGGTGCTCCGCCGCAAGGCGGCCGATGGTGGACAGGCGTTCCGGCTCAGCTGTGACGGAGTTGATTATGGGGGTTTTACCCCTGTATTTCCGTAGAGCAGCCTCAATAATTTCCGGGGAATCGCTGTCAATACATATCGGTAAATCCGTTGTTTCCTGGACTATCTCAACAAGCCACTCAATGATATCTGCACCGGACAACCCGGTTCCATGGCGGGCCCCGGCATTTACATCGATATAATCAACTCCTTTTGCAGCTTGAACCGCAGCCAGGTTTGCGATGGTTTGGACATCTCTGGCAGCGATTGCGGCGGCAACAGACTTGTTGGATGCGTTAATCTTTTCCCCGATTACCAGCATGACATTATTTCAGATGAGTTTCACCGAGGGTACTGGGCTTCGAATCGTAGTGAGTCAAAGGTATTTTTCTCCAGCGGCGGTACACGTAATAGAGAATCAGCCCGATGGCCATCCAGCCAATACCCACCCAGCGGCTGTAAGGTTGGATTATTAGCACCACAATCCATATTGTCAGCGTGGACAACAGTCCCAATATGGCCGTCAGCGGCAGTTCCTTCCCTTTGATTATGATATTGAAACGCAGCTTAAATGGCCTGGGCAATTCTGGATGTCTGATCCGCAATCCAAGAATTGAAGTATGCGCCAGTGCAAAGCAAAGCAAAGAGCCAAAAACATAAAGGGCTCCTAATTCGGTAAAAAAACCAGGATTAGTCAGTCCAGGTACCAGCACTAAGATGGAGAGGCCACAAAAAACGATAATCGCTGCGTATGGAGTCCTGAAACGGTGATGTACCCGGCCGAAAAGCTCCGGAAGTTGTTTGTGGGTGGCAAGATTAAAGCTGAGACGGGAAATACCCATGAGACCGGCATTGGTCGCTGTGAGCAAGATCGTTCCGGCCAAAATGGCTACTAACGGGGCAAATACGGACCGTAAGATACTCAAAGGAAGGTTCGCTGCTATCCCGGCGATAGGATCTCTTGCCCATCCGGACACGGGATCGCCCAGCACCTGGGGTGTCATGGCCGATAGAGCAACTATGGAAATCCCTCCGAAAAGCAGCAAAACCGCCACAATCATGATGAGATAGGCATGGGGTATTCGCTCTGCCGGTTTCCTGGTTTCCTCGGCCAATTGGGACACGGTTTCTACCCCGGTAAAACACAAAGCCGCTATGGCTACGCCGAAAACCAGGTTCTGTGTAGTCGGCCAGTTTCCCTGGCTGAACATGTGCTCGAACAGGACTCCAGGATTTGGTAAAAGGATCAGCACCACACCAAGGGTAACCAGTGTTATCTGTGTTACCACATCCACTGCGATAAAAACAATATTCATCCTTGAAGATTCCTTTATGCCGAAAACGTTTATTATCATAAGAAACAAAATAATTCCCATAGCAAACAGGGTATCAATTACAGGGTCACTCAGTATCGGCCAGAAGAAAGCAAGGTACGGGGGGATAGTATACGCCGATATAGCCATCGTTACGATATAACTGAGCATAAGCGCCCAACCGGCGACAAACCCCACCAGGTCATTGAACCCGTGGCGGGCAAAACTGGACGAACCCCCTGCCTCGGGTATCATGGCTCCACCTTCCGCATAGGTAAGGGTATTAAAAACATATATTATTCCGGCAATACCCAATGCAATAGGTGTCGCCCCAAGTGCGACAATAGCAACAATACCCAGGGCATAATAAATGGAAGAACCTACGTCCCCGTACCCGGCGCTGAATAAACCCGGCACGCCGAGGACGCGCCTAAGTCGAAAAGGTCTTAGGCGTACCGGATGTATTGACCTGTCGCCAGGTTTAGTATGAAACGACTCTTCCATGTTGAATTTACTTTTAATAAAAAATGCGGTAGCTTGTTTTTTCCGGGGGCTTTAGAGCAGTCGCAGATATAATTATACCACTGCCGTCAAAGGCGTAATGCGCGTTGTCCAGGGGCATACGATGTCAGAGGTCCTCAACTGTATTTTAACTTAATAATAATGCCAGCCGCATACCGGTGTAATTAACCGTTTAACGAAGGTTGAACAAGATTTTCAACTATTCAATTTTTTCAGCAACATGGCCACATTCTTCCCGAAGTTCCATGCCGTGCGCATTCCCTCTTCATCCCCGGTAACCTCTCCCTTGTCCCTGCCAAAACCCATGTTCCAATAAGTAGAACCGGGCACCACCATGCCTAATATGTGAAACCAGAAATTGAGTTGGGCCAGGGTGAAGTTCTGCCCGGCCCTCCGGGCCACCACAATCGGACCGCCTACCTTCCCCTTGAAGGGGTGGCCGTTGTGCATAGAAAGATACCCCGCCCGTTCTATAAGGGTCTTCACAAGAGCTGTTGCCGAGCCAAAATACACCGGCGAGCCCAGGATTATTCCGTCGGCTTGCTTCATTTTCAGGTAAACCGGGGTAAAATCATCTTCTATCGGACACCGTTCTTCGGTGCGGCAAATCAAGCAGGCATTGCACGGCCTTAAATCGAGACCGGACAGACGCAGGAGGGTTGTATCAACCCCTTCCTCCTTAGCGGCGGCAAGGGCATGTTTCAAGAGAAGTTCGGTGTTTCCGCTCTTCCTGGGACTGCCTGAAATTCCTATAACTTTCATAAAGTTAGTCTCCTTGGGCAATTCGCCCCGAACCTGTTAATTATACATTTTTATCAGGGCTAATAGAATATCGAAAACCCTTGTTCCACAGCCTGTGCCGCTGATTAACATCACTCCCGCCTACACCCAAATCAAGATACATGTCCCATTTTTGATGTAAGGAAACTGGCAAGCCAAAGCATTTCCTGAAAATCTGAAATCCCCAGGGGGGAAACTTTACAGCAGTTGTTCCGTTTAATTTACAGAAGATATTGACAAGTCAACTGCCATAAATTAGGATACTGATAGAGGGCTATTTCAATTTTTTGTTTTGGCCGTTTGTATTAAAAGCGCCTGTTGATTATCGAAGGAGGAGTAATGGCTGAAAAAAATAAGGCAACCCCAAAAATCACGACCCGGATAATGAACGAGGAAGACATTAGCGGAGTTCTGGATATTGATAAAAAAATTCGCGGGCCAAAAAGGGCCATTACCTATGCCGATCCGGTCAATGATTACATTGGCGGCGTTGTAGGCATAAGTGTTGTGGCCAGGGCTGGGGACCAGGTTGTGGGAGTAATAATGGGCAGGCTGGTAAACCTGTTTCCCCACGGAACTACCGGGGCATGGATAGAAGTCCTGGGAATCGACCCTGGCTGGCAGGGGCACGGCATCGGTGTAAAGTTGATGAAGGCTTTCGAGACCCATTGCCGAAAAAAGGGAGCGCATCATATAAATATGCTTACCCTGCCTCATGATGATATATTAAAGCCGTTTTTCGAGTCGCAGGGATTTACGGCCAGCAGATTTATCCAGCTTGAAAAAAATATAGCCTGAATAGGGGAAGAAAGCGTTTATTAACTCATTTTGCCCAGAATAGACGGCCGTGAAAATAATATGCTTCGGCCCGTGCGGGTAATGCCGGGGTTTCAAGACTTCGCCGAAGGCTCTGCCCTGGTTGAGACGGGGAATACAAAAGTGCTGTGTTCCGTCAGCATCGAAGACACTGTTCCCGGGTTTCTCAAAGGTAAGGGTATGGGATGGATTACGGCGGAATACGCCATGCTTCCCCGCTCTACCCTTACCCGGACCCCGAGGGAAGGGGTTTCGGGCAAGGTTAAGGGCAGAAGCCAGGAAATCCAGCGTCTTATTGGACGTTCATTGCGGTCCATCGCTGATTTAACCCTCCTTGGAGAGCGCACTTTAACCATTGATTGTGATGTTCTCCAGGCTGACGGAGGAACGAGAACGGCGGCCATTACCGGAGCATATGTTGCCCTGTCCAGGGCAGTCAAGTACCTGGTAGATAGTGAGGCAATATACAAATGGCCGTTAAAAGGGGCTGTCGCGGCAACCAGTGTGGGTATCGTCGGAGGGGAAATACTCCTCGACCTCTGCTACGAGGAAGACAGCCGGGCAGAGGCCGACTTTAACATAGTCATGAACGACCGGGGAGAATACATTGAAATCCAGGGGACCGCAGAAACAAGACCTTTCTCAAAACAGATGATGGACTCGGTTTTGGCCCTGGCAAAAGAGGGCATCCTTCAGCTCCTTGAGTTCCAGAAAGATGCCCTGGATACCGCTAAACCTTAGACGGTACCCTGACCTTTTTCCCGACCGCAGCGGCTACCAGGACGATTTTCGACATCAACCCCTGGAAATTCTCAAAGGTCAGCGACTGAGCGCCGTCCTTTAAAGCCATATCGGGATTGGGATGGACCTCAATCATCACTCCATCGGCTCCGGCAGCGACAGCCGCCAGCGCCATGGGGGGCACCAGGTACCACTTTCCGGTACCGTGGCTGGGATCGGCGATGATTGGCAAATGGCTTAACTTCTCGATAATCGGTATGGCGCTGAGGTCAAAAGTATTCCGCGTATAGGTCTCGAAAGTGCGGATACCGCGTTCGCACAAGATTACCTGCCGGTTTCCCTGGGCCAGTATATATTCCGCTGATAACAGCCATTCCTGGATTGTTGCAGATATACCCCGCTTTAGCATTACTGGTTTTCTCGTCCTCCCTACTTCATCCAGCAGGATAAAGTTCTGCATATTGCGGGCTCCCACCTGGATAATATCGGCATATTTTGCTATCAAATCAACGTCCCCGGGGGTCAGGACCTCCGTAATGAGAGGTAGCCCCGTTTCCGCCCTGGCTTCGGAGAGCATTTTAAGTCCATCCTCGCCAAGCCCCCTGAACTGATATGGAGAAGTGCTCGGTTTGAAAGCCCCTCCCCTGAATACGGTGGCGCCTGCCGCCTTAACAGCCTTCGCTGTAGATACCACCTGTTCCGTGGTTTCCACCGCGCATGGACCGGCAATAACGACAAGTTCATCTCCACCTATCGAGACGTCACCGACTTTCACAATGGTATCTCTTGGTTGGAATTCCCTGCTGGAAAGTTTATATGGACGGCTTATGGGTATGACTTCTTCCACACCGGGCATAAGCTCTAAATTATCTTTTAATTCTGGATATACTTTACCCACTACCCCGATAACGGCACGTTCAACCCCGGAGGAGAGGTGCCCGGATAAACCCAATCCCTTCAAACGCTCCAGGATTTCGTTGACCTCCTTTTCCGATGAATCTCGAGACATAATAACAATCATATTGATTACCTTTAAAATATACTAACTTTATGTTGAAACGGAAGACCTTAAATTCTTGGCTCCCTTTATATATACGTGATTTAGCTCCTGTGAAGTCTTGTCCGTGTTTACCAGTATCAAAATCCTGATGCACATGGGTACACTTCCCGGCACCGGTATTTCCTGCCCGCATAGCAAAGATACATCGGTCCAACCCATTTGACGGGCTGCCATGGCAGGAAACTCTGCGTTCAAATCCGACGTCGTCGTAAAAAAAACAGTAGCCACGTCATCGCTACGCAAATCGTTGGACTCAATGAGCATCCCGAGTAATTCTTTTGTCGCTTCGAGGATATCCTCCCGGGTATTTCTTTCAACAGTAGTCGCTCCACGGATTCCCCGGCAGCGCATTGATTGAACCTCCATGCCTTTATGTTTCTCAGAGAATTTTTTAATAATTTATAATTATGCCACAGCTAATCATGTAACGCAACAGGAAATGACATGCCACTTACATTACCCTGAAAAAATTTCCCCTTCGTTACCGGACTTTTCTTATCACGATAATACGTTAAAATAACTTTTTCCCGTATCTTTTTTCCATTATCAAGTACTTCAGACATCAAATCTGCCGTCGGGCACAACGACCCCAGGCAGCAGCGGGTGCAGGTCGGTATTTTTCGGCATACATCTTTACCGAGTTTTACCACCAGGGCGTGAAACTCGTTGAACAGGTAAGCATCCAGGGGCAGGTT
>JAUYHV010000102.1 GCA_030689845.1 Dehalococcoidia bacterium | reverse complement strand
CCTTTGCTTTCTTTAAATAACAACAGGGGCAGTCTATTGACCACCCCTGTATGAGTTTTCCTTTTCCGTGACCCGGGCGAAATAATTAAGGTTACTTTGCCGCCAGAAACGAATAGTCTCCCAGGTTCAACCTTTTCAGGGTTATCAAGGTGGGCTTGCCCGTGGAGGTATCCCAGCCGCATTCCCTGTAAAAGTCCAGGAACAGGTCCGGAAGGAACTTGGCAATCCCGAAGCCTTTAAAATTGCCGTCCGGGATGGGTTCCAGGAACCTGGGGCCTACGTTCTTTATGTCTTCCTGCGGCGTCCACCCGTAGCGCAGGTGAAACAGGTGCTCCATCTGCCAGGTACGTTCGCCTACATCAAGGACCTCCTCCTTTGTAAGGTCGGACCAGCCCGTAGCCGCAGCTACCGCATCCACGTATTCGCTGATAGTCACCCCGGAGCAGCCGAACCAGCAGGCTCCCCCGCAACCGGCGGTAATCCTGAAAAGTCCGCCGATAAAGGACTCTCTGGCCTTTCCTTCCTTGGATTCAAGGTTGTGGGTTTTTTCAGGATAACCCAGTTCCGGCCACGGGCCTACTTCAAATCCCTGGAAACGGGGTTTTCCGCCTCCCGTGGTGGTCATCTGTCCCAGCATCTGGGTTGTATAGGGACGCCAGTCGTGCAGAGCCGGCGCTCCACCCTTAATATGCACTGCCATCTTCACAGCCTCGGGGCCAATGGCTTCGGCAAGGACTTTAGGACCTTCAGCCAGTAAATTTCCCAGCCTTCCCTCTTTTTTAGATACCTTATAAATTAACTTCTCCACCACTTCGGCATCACCCCACTTCAACTCGAGGCCGTCGGTGTCCTTTGTGGTAATCAGGCCTTTTTCGTAAGCCTCGAAAGCTATGCCGGCGCCGCAGCCGAAATGGCAGCCGTCTATCCCCTGCCGGTTCAACAGGTCGGTCAGATAAAAGACATCCGTGCCGCCTATGCCTAAACTATAAAACGCTTCCAGTTGCTCGCTGCCGCCGTTGAAGGTTGCCGTGTATCCGGCGTGCTTACCCGTTGTTATCCGCACGTCATAAGGGCACTGCTTATTGCATTCGTAACAGGGCCTCGGGGTGTATTCCTGCTTTTCGAAGTCCTGGCTGGCGCCGGGAAAAACGGTGCTCTGAAAGTTTTTATAAATGATGGTCCCCAATATCCGGGCATAACCCGCGTCTTGCCTCTCCTGGGGGTAGTTATATACCCGTACCTTGTTCCGCCATTGTAACCCGGCCGCCGCCAAACGCTCTCCGTCCCGGACCGGAACCTTCCGCGAACCGAAGACTGCGATGGCTTTTAAATTCTTTGAGCCGAAAACCGCCCCTGACCCGTGAGAAGCCGAGTGGTTTGGTCCCGCGGCTACCAGGGCCGACGGCACCATATTTTCACCAGCCGGGCCTATGCTCATGACTTCAGCCTGGGACTCCCCAACCTCCTTTCTTATAAGGTCCTGGGTCTCGTAGCTG
>JAUYHV010000292.1 GCA_030689845.1 Dehalococcoidia bacterium | reverse complement strand
TGTTTTCCCGGCGCCGGTGATTTTTCCGCCTTGGCGGGCGACGGCGGCAATGGCTTTTTTCCGGCATTGACTGAAGTTGCGTCTCGGTAAACGGTTCTTTCTATTTCCCGCTTTTCCACCCGGTCCACGGACTGTTTCTCGATGCCCACAATGCCCCCGGCGTAGAAAAAAAATAGCTGGCTGTTTTCGACCCAGTACCGGGGAGTGACCAGTTCCCCGCCATTTTTCAACCGGAGGAGATGGTAGACTTCACTTTTGGCCAGGGAAGGTGATGTTAGAGAGAAAATAAATATCAGACTCGTCAGGACAAGTTTTTTCATGTTCATAACCTCTTCATTAATTGTGGCGTAATTGTGCTTTAAGGTGGCCTGTCTTGTCAAGAAAATAATATGTTCGAGAAACTGCCAGTACGCTATTATGGAGAGGGAATGACCTGATTTCAAAAGGTCTTGACTTAGGCCAGGTATAAAGATATGTCTACCTGACACCGGTTTCCGGCGAGGAAAGGTGCCATTACTACGAACATAGGTTCCTTTGAACCCTCTCCCCTGAGGGGAGAGGGCAGGGTGAGGGTGAAAAACAAAAGCATCCCGATATGTTATATCCCCCTCCCCTTAGTCCCCTCCCTCCAGGGGAGGGGATTCTTTAGGTATATTTTCATGCGACCTGGCGCCCCACGGGCATGACGGTTTAGTATGTAAATTAACAATGTAATGGTCTTCATTTATGGCAGAGTTACCTGCACCGGGGTTAAGCTGTCGGTCGTGGCGCCGTTACCCAGTTGACCATTGCCGTTATTTCCCCATGCCCGGACCGTATCGGCGATCGCCAGAGCAACAGTATTTTCATTGCCCGCTGCAATGCCGATCACCGCCAGCAATCCGCTTACCGGCACCGGCGTGGTGCTGCTTGCCGTAGTGCCGTTGCCAAGCTGGCCATGACCATTATTTCCCCACGCCCAGACCGTCCCATCACTCAGCATGGCCACAGAATGGTTAAAACCTGCTGCTATGCCCGCCGGCCGCAACAGCCCGGC
>JAUYHV010000281.1 GCA_030689845.1 Dehalococcoidia bacterium | reverse complement strand
TCTGCGGTGACCCGGGAGGGACTGGACGACTTGTTAAAGGCCATTGACAGGCTGATAGAGGGGATAGCGCCGAAAAAGGACGTGGGTAAACCGCGCCTGCCTGTCGACAGGGTTTTTACCATCTCGGGGTTTGGAACGGTTGTTACGGGGACTCTCGTAGACGGCCAGTTAAATACGGGACAGGAAATGGAAATTCTCCCCGTTGGTACTCGTTCCCGCATCAGGGGTTTGCAGACCCATAAAAAGAAGGTTGAAACTGCTACTCCCGGCAGCCGGGTAGCTGTAAACCTGGTTGGCGTTTCCACGGAACAGGTGAAAAGAGGGCTGGTTGTTACCACCCCGGGCTGGTTAAAACCCACCGGTGCCGTCGATGTAAAGCTGCGTATCCTGAAAACCGTATCAAAGCCCCTTAAACACAATGCCCATGTGGCCTTTTTTCACGGCGCCGACGAAGTTGCGGCAACCGTGCGGCTGCTGGATAAAAACGAACTGGCAGCCGGTGAAACGGGCTGGGCACAGGTTGTTGTTGAGAGCCCGGTGGCAGTTGTAAAAGGGGAGCCTTTTGTAATACGCTCCCCGAATGAGACCCTGGGCGGAGGATATGTTATCGATACCCATGCCCGGCGGCACCGCCGTTTCCGTGACGAGGTATCGCTGGTACTGGAGGGACTTGACACGGAGAGTCCCGGTGACATTGTCACCGCAACGATTCATTCAAACGAGTTCATCGACGTGGGGACCCTTATCAACAAGACCAACCTTCCTCTTTCCCAAGTTGAAGAGCTAATCGAAACCCTTGCGGCCGAAAAAAAACTGTTTGTCCTCGCCGGCAGGGGTAGTCAGGCCGTTCTGGTTACTGACGACGGCTACCAAAAAAAAGGGGGGACGGCCGTTGCGGCAGTCGGGAATTTTCATGTCCAGTATCCTTTGCGAAGGGGAATGGCAAGAGAAGAACTCAGGAGCCGGCTTAAAATCGCCTCCCAACCCTTTGACGGTTTTATATCCCGGCTGGTGCAGGACGGGCTGCTTGTGGAAAAGAGGAATATTATCAGTCTTCCCTCCTTCAATGTTGTGTTATCTCCCCAGCAGGAGAAGGATGCCGGGGTGTTTCTCCAGTCTTTGGCTGACAGTCCATACGCCCCCCCTTCCGGCTTTGTTCCCGAGCCTGAGCTTCTGAACTGCCTTATTGACGAAGGCAAGGTGGTAAAGGTATCCGGCGACATCTTTTTCTCCCGGGCCGCCTATGATGAAATGGTAGGCGGCATAATAGAGAAGATAAAAGCTGAGGGTAAAATCACCCTCGGAGAGGTCAGGGATATGTTCAGCACCAGCCGGAAATATGCCCAGGGGATAATTGAGCACCTTGACGAACAGAAGATAACCCGGCGCGTGGGTGACGAACGGGTGCTGAGGGATTCCTCTCCCAGGGATTGACGGTTTTCCCGGAGTTGCTCTTTCCATGGAGGTTTACAAATATTATGTTATTTGTTTCCCTGAAATATGTCGAAAGCGTTTGCCCACATCAAGGCCGCCGTGTTTACCTTGACAAAAAGGCACGGGAAACGTACCATATTATCGTAGAAAGAATCTCAAAGGACAGCGTGTTACCATGCTTAAAGGCAGCATAAAAGCTTTTGTAAAAAGCATCAACAAAAAGAATAAAAACCATAATGGAAAAAAGATACGTTTTAACTGGACAAGGCGCAAGAGGTGAGGTTGTAGTCCGGGATTTTTTCAGGCACATATCAGGATCTTTCCATCGTTAAGTAACTGCTATAATGTATACCAGGATTGATGCTTGCTTGTGTAGTTTTGTATTTGCCCTGACAATTTGCGCTGTGTTCCTGGCC
>JAUYHV010000272.1 GCA_030689845.1 Dehalococcoidia bacterium | reverse complement strand
CACACCGGGGCGAAAACCTGCCTTGTAACTACCAGCGGGAACAAAGATGTTTTATTCATAGGCAGGGTAGCTCAGAAGGTAGCCGGCCTCTCGGAGAGGGAGTTGATTCACCAGACGGCCCTGAAGAAGGCCGACCCTCCTCTCATCGATCCCCTGCATTCATGGGAGGTATCTGAAAGGATCGATTTCCAGGGTAAAGTTGTGGTGTCCCTGAATGTGAAGGAAGTTGAAAAAGTTGTTGAAAACATAAAAGACAATGACATAGAGGCTGTAGCCATATCATGTCTGTGGTCGTTTTTGAATAATTCCCACGAGGAAGAGATCAAGAAAATCATTGAGGAGAAAATTCCCGGGATTTACCTGTGCATATCCAGTGAGGTCGCCCCGCTGATTGGGGAATACGAGAGAACGGTTACTACAGTTCTTTCGGCTTATATCGCCCCGAAGCTGATAGAGTACCTTAAAAAATTACAGGACAAACTCCAGCAGCGCGGGTATAAAAAGCAGATGCTCATCGCCCACTCCATGGGTGGTTTGAGTTCCCTGGACGAGGTTACCCATAGGCCTTTGCTGACGCTGGACTCCGGTCCGGCGGGAGGGGTGCTGGGGACGCGTAACTTCGGCTCAATTTACAACGAGCCTAACATAATAGCCGTGGACATGGGAGGCACTTCATTTGATGTCAGTCTGATACACAATAGCGAAATAAGCCTTGATGAAAGGCCGGTTATAGGCCAGTACACGTTTTTAACGCCGAAAATCGCCACCTATTCCATTGGGGCGGGAGGCGGGAGCATTGTATGGATCGACCCGTACGGAATCCCGCAGGTGGGTCCCCAGAGCGCCGGCGCCTCACCGGGCGCCGTCTGCTATGACATGGGGGGCAAGGAACCCACCGTCACTGATGTAGACCTGGCGCTGGGGTACCTCAGCCCGGATTATTTCCTCGAGGGCCGCCAGAAATTAAACAAAGCTAAGGCTGAGGCAGCCCTGGACCGCCTGGCTCGAAAACTCGGCCTGGACGTAATCCAGACTGCCATGGGGGCTTTTAAAATTGTCAATTCCCACATGGCTGACCTGGTCCGCAAGGTC
>JAUYHV010000269.1 GCA_030689845.1 Dehalococcoidia bacterium | reverse complement strand
GACCTTGTAAAGCTGCAAAAAACCGGGTGGTCCCTGGTGGTAGTCCATGGAGGAGGAGACGTGGTTTCCAGGTGGTTGGGCAAGATGAATATCGTAACGCCTTTTGTCGGGGGGTTACGGGTTACCGATAAAGCCAGTCTTGACGTTGTTATAGCGGTCCTGGCCGGCCTTGTGAACAAAGAATTGGTTGCAGCTATTAACGCCCTGGGAGGTAATGCTGTCGGCTTAAGCGGGGTAGACGGAAAAATAGCCGAGGCGAAGATAAAAGACGAAAAACTCGGACGGGTAGGTGAGGTGGTGAATATCAACACGGGGCTGATCCAATCTGTTATAGATAGGGGATTCCTACCCATAATAGCTCCTGTAAGTTGCGCTCTTGACGGCGGGGTGGGAGCAGGATTAATTCTGAATGTAAACGGGGATACTCTTGCTGGAGCCCTTGCAACCGCTTTGCGGGCGGACAGGTTGATATTTCTTACCGATGTAGACGGGGTAAAGGGGAAAGACGGTAAAATCATAGAACAACTTACGGCAGACAGGGCAAAGGAACTCATTGACTCGGGGATTATTAACAAAGGGATGATTCCCAAAGTTGAAGCAGGGATACTCGCTTCACGGACGGCGAGCATAACCCGCATAATAAATGGGACGAAAGCCTCTGCCCTTATGGATGAAATAACTGGGAAAAGCAGGGGAACAGGGATAGTAAAGGCATAAAAAATGGAATGGCAGAATCTTGAAAAAAAATATTACATGCAGGTAGTAAAACGCCTGCCTTTGACGCTGGTAAAGGGCGCCGGTGTCAGGGTATGGGACAGTGAGGGGAACGAATACCTGGACCTGGTTGCCGGATGGGCGGTGAATTTACTTGGCCACTGCCATCCGGAGGTAGTCAAAGCCATAACGGAGCAAGCCGCGACCCTCATCCAGACATCCAACCAGTTTTATACTATTCCCCAGGTAAAACTGGCGGAGATACTTATAGAGAATAGCTGCCTGGATAGAATATTCCTGACCAATAGCGGCGCGGAAGCTAACGAAGGAGCCGTTAAACTGGCAAAACGTTATGGTAAACTCAAGCTGGACGGCGCTTATGAGGTCATTACTGCCATGAATTCTTTTCATGGGCGCACTCTGGCTATGACTGCGGCAACGGGACAAAAAAAGCTCCAGGAGCCGTATTTACCCCTGCCGCAGGGATTTATTAACGTTGAATACAATGACATTCAGGCTATCAAGGAAGCAACTTGCGAACGCACCTGCGCTGTCATGCTGGAACCCATCCAGGGTGAAGGAGGCGTTAACATACCTGATGAGGGCTATCTCAAGATGGTGCGGGATTGGTGTGACGAAAAAGGGCTTCTGTTAATCCTCGACGAGATCCAGACGGGACTTGGCCGCACCGGCAAACTCTTCGGCTATATGCATGAGGGCATTGAACCCGATGTCATGACGCTGGCAAAAGGCCTTGCGGGAGGTGTCCCCATTGGCGCTCTTTTGGCAAAGGAAAGAGTCAGCCTTTTCGATTACGGGGAACACGGTTCCACTTATGGCGGCAATCCCCTGGCGGCAGCGGCAGGCTATGCCACCGTGAGATTTATTGTTGAAAATAACCTGCCGGATAAGGCTGATCGTCTCGGTAAATATTTTGTTTCCGGGCTTGAAAATCTGAAAAAACAGTTTAACATAATATCAGAGGTTCGCGGGAGAGGATTGTTAATAGCTCTGTATTTCAGAGAAGATATTGCCGAGGAATTATTGAAAATATGCCTGAAGAAAAAGCTGCTGGTCAACAGGGTTAAACCCAATGCCCTGAGGTTTATTCCACCTCTTATAATTACGGAGAGAGAACTGGATGAAGCCTTAATGATATTGAAGGAGTCTTTAGGAGAGTACGGCAGGTAAGCCCTTTTACCCGGGCGGCGATTTTCAATAATTACCAGCGGGATTTATCAATTACCTTGAAATAAATAAAAAAAAGCAAAACGACATTATTGGGAAATATTACTGGAGGAAAAATTGGCTGATAAAGTGGTACTGGCATACAGCGGAGGGGTAGATACCTCGGCTGCTATTCCATGGTTGAAAGAAAAATACGGCTTCGATGTTATAACCCTTTGCCTCGACGTCGGGAATGAGAAAGATTTCTCCCTGGTGGAAGATAAGGCCATCAAGGCGGGGGCTGTAAAATCCCTGGTCATGGATATAAAGGACATTTTTACCCGGTATTTTATTTTTCCGGCACTGCAGGCAGATGCTCTGTATGAAGGGCAGTACCCGTTAGCCACGGCCCTTTCGCGCCCATTGATGGCTAAAATGCTGGTGGATGTAGCCAGACAGGAGGGCGCAGTGGCTGTGGCCCACGGCTGCACCGGTAAAGGTAACGACCAGGTAAGGTTCGATGTCAGTGTAATGGCCCTGGCGCCGGACTTAAAAATAATAGCTCCAGCCCGGGAATGGGGTATGACCCGCGAGGAGACGATTTCCTATGCCCTGTCGAAGGGTATTCCTCTGCCCGTTACAAAGAAAAGCCCTTTTTCCATTGATGAAAACATCTGGGGCAGGAGTATAGAGTGTGGAGTCCTCGAAGACCCCTGGGTGGAGCCGCCGGAAGAGGTATTCGCCTGGACAAAACCAGTGAACAAAACCCCCGAAAAGTCCCGGTATTTAGAGATAGGTTTCGAAAAAGGGGTACCCGTCAGCCTTGATGGAAAGGACATGGACGGTACGTCTCTAATAATCGAGATGAATAAAATTGTGGGTGAACACGGTATCGGCAGGATCGACCACATCGAGAACCGGCTGGTGGGGATCAAGTCCAGGGAAGTATATGAAGCCCCGGCGGCCACAGCGCTACTAAAAGCCCATTTGGCCCTGGAAGCATTGAACCTGTCCAAACAGCAAATGCGTTTTAAAGAGAAGGTCGCCTCGGAGTATGCCGATATGATTTATAACGGCCTGTGGTTTACGTCTTTCCACCAGGACATGGCGGCTTATGTGCAGAGCTCCCAGAGACATATTTCGGGTGTGATTAAACTGAAGCTGTGGAAAGGAAATTGCGTTGTTGTTGGAAGAAAGTCCCCTAAGTCGCTGTATAACTTCAGCCTCGCTACCTATGATAAGGGAGACGTTTTCGACCAGAGGGATTCCCCAGGTTTTATTCACATATGGGGGTTGCCGGTAAAAGTCCAGGCCCAGGCGCAATTGCTGACCCAGGCAGAAGGCCCGATGAGCATTCCTCCGGGTGTGGTGAAACAACTGAAAGACTAGATGATTTGGAATCTGTCAATTAGAGCCAAAATAGAGGAAAGAAAAAGCAAACGTTGTTCTTCTTTAAACCCGATGAAGGTACGAAACACTACAGGGATGGTTTACGGTACCTTAATCCCAACGGTCAGGATTTCGACATAGAAAAAGCCATAGAACAATTGAAGGCAGCCGTCGGATTGAAACCCTGGGCGCCGACCTACCACAGTGAACTGGGACACGCCTATCTTGCGGCGCCGCTATTTGCAGTGACCCGCGGTGTAAAGGTTAAGTTTTCCTTGCCCGTGTCTGCAAAACTGGCGATACCGGAACTTGAGGAAGCTGTGAGGCTTAATCCAAAGGATGGTTGGAGCCGCTGCTGGCTTGGCCTCGCTTATGAATACCTCGGCCAGAAAAAGAAAGCCATCGAAACTTATCGGCCTGTCCTGAAATTAAAAGGTAGGCGATGGATGTGGCTGCGTAAAAATGTTGAGCAGTGCATTGTCAGGCTTGAGGGAAAAAGCAATATGGAAACTGACAGGGACAGGGCCAAGGTGCTGATTAATGAAGCAATTGAATACCGCAATAAAGGGGACTACACTGAAGCCACCCGGGTATTTGAGGAAGCCATAAGGCTGGCTCCGAATTCAGAGTGGTTATATAAAACGGCCTGTGAAACGGGGGGCAATAAGGCTAAATAAGGGAAGATTATAACTAATAATTTGGTTCCTTCTCAAACTGAGCGGGTAAGAAAAAATGAAGGGACATAGATGAAGACATATACGATGAAGGGTTCACCTGATGCGTCTTCTTTTACCCATTCCGACGAAAGTCGGAATCCAGTAATAATTATGAATGATTATTCTGTGTACATTATGGCTGGTAAACGCAATGGAACACTATAT
>JAUYHV010000263.1 GCA_030689845.1 Dehalococcoidia bacterium | reverse complement strand
GGTAAAGAGGTAATCCTTAATGGCGAGGTAAAGGATGGTTCAAAAGTTACTTTCACAATTCATGAAGATTTTCCCGTAATGGTTCCCGAGCCTGGACATGCCGACCTTGTACACAACTTCACCGGCACAGTGTCGGGTGGGAAGATATATGGGACCTTTCAGGGTGGCTATGACGTCTTTGGAATCAAATACCGGATAAATGGTCAATTTGTCGTTTCTGTGGACTCTGCAGGTAGCACCACCACTCCGACAACAGCGGCTAACACGACCACATCTACACCAACACTAACGCCATCTCAACCGATGGATTTGAGAGGTACCTGGTCAGGCACTCATGTTCAGAGCGGTCCTGGTTGGACTGCTTATTATAATGTGGTTTTGAATTTGACGCAGCAGGAAAAAAGTCTCGTCACTGGCACGTTAGCCCTCACTGTTCTAAGAGCCGAAGGCTCCGTTGTGCCAATGGACCTCACAATACCTTTCGTCGGGACGGTGTCAGGGAGTACTCTGCAGAGTGCGATGATGGGGATGACTTGTCAGGTCTCTGGTAACTCGATGACCGGCAGCGGTACGGATACCAATTCTATGGGCGTTACATGGGACTGGTCATGGAACATTACCCGGGTACCCTAAAGCGAGTAGTAAAAATGGAGGTGTGCACGACGCCTGGGCAAAAGAATTTGGTGGGGAAAAGGATACCAAGCACAAGGAGCAGCTAAAATAAGTATGCCGACAAGAAGCAGGGAAATAAGAAGGATTGAGGGAACTTTGCAAGGAAACAGGTAAATTACGGTTTAGTTAATAAAGCTCGCCAAGTCTATCCACAAGACTGCCTGATACTCAGCAATAACCCCGTCCGAGGCATAGGAGAATAAAGCGTGAAAAAAATCCTATCAATCTTTATCCTGAGTATTGTTATTTTGTCTTTAGGTTCCACCGGGTGTTTGAGTGTGAAAATAGGTAGCGGACCTGATGTCACTAAAATAGTTAACAAACCTGTTTACACCATCAAGGTTACTGGCTCAGACGGGATTGGCACAAACGCGATTCCTTTCAAAGGCAACTACTGGGTTGACGAATCAGTTGGAGATGTTAATTTAAAAATACTTGAAGGGGGCAAACTGTGGCCTATATCTGGCATAACACCGGCAGAATACACCATTTCCGGCGGGTTTGTATCCTGCTATTTCAGAAAAGACTCCAAAGCCGGAACACTGAAAGTTCAAATATTGGAGGGTGATAAGATTGTCACTGAGTCTGAGACTACAGGCAACAACCAGTGGGTTGCGGCGGGAACCTCGGATAACCAATTTGATTATTGGAATATGGCCGCGGGAGGGTCTCGCACTATTTACACCATCAAAGTTTTTTCTGATCCGTCACCAGGCCATTGGAATCCTCCTCTCGAAGACCGGAAGACAGTTTATAGCTTCTTCCGGGCATTCCTTCTCACATAAAAAACAGCTCTGGCAGTCCCGTATATATTTAATAAACGCTTTGTTGTTATCATCATCCATGCGCAGTACGTCCATAGGACAGTAATCAACACAAATACCACAGCCGTTACAGAGGGTAACATCTATTTTTCTTATTCCCATGACGCTTTTTCCTCAATTCATGCTGAGTCCAGTCTAACACACCTCAGGATTGCAAACAAGACTGAGTGTTAGATATATCACCACTATTGATTCACTATACCTTCACCCTCCCGAACAAAGGGCTAAAAAACAAAAATCTCAGGTGTGAGAAATCGCTACTCCCGTGTACATGTCTGATTAAAGCCAGTTTGTTACCCTACAATAGTACTGCTCTTTAAAGCCCCTTTAACAAATCCAGTCTTTTTTAGTGTCCCTTGTGCTCACTGAAAGGTTTCCTCATTTTTTCCAGCTTTTCGCCCGTGATGAAATGGTCCCCCTTCAATGCCAGTTCGGCTTCCTCGGCATTTTCTTTCGTCCAGTGACCAAGGGGGTATCCGTACCAGGGGACTTTTGGTTTCAGAGCAGGTAACCCCTCAGCCTCCCATATTTCTTTCGCCCGTTCCATTATATCTTTTCTCGGAAGGGAGGTCGGCGAATAGTCCCATTTCCTGGTGGCGTCTATCAGAAGGCCTGAAGAGCCCCCGGGCAACGGATACCTCTGGTTCGGGTCACCCGGAGGAGAGCCGGAGGGGTCCAACCCTGCAACTTTGCCGGGGGTTATCCTGATGTCCCGTTCCGGCTCCATTCGAAAGCTCATTGCCCAGTTTATAGAGTCCGGGTCATTGGGGTCAATGTCTTCATCCACGGCAACAATAATTTTGCCGACGCCCGGCATGATGGCAGACGCCCCATTTAGTGCCTGCCAGACCTGGGAGGGGTGGGTCTTTTTCATTCTTATAGCCACGTATTTGCTGCTTCCGCCGCTCTCGTGAACACCAACTCCCAGGATACTGGGAATGTTGCAATCGTATTTAAGGAACTTAAACAGGACACCAGCTGTTGAAACCTGCCTCAATTTACTGCTTTCACTGGGGGGAAACTGGGAAAGAAAGGCATTCAGAATAGGGTTCTTCCTGTGGGTAATACATTTAACGTTGAAAAATGCCCCCCACTGCTCCAGCCCCATGAACCCGGTAAATTCGCCGAAGGGCGCTTCCCGTTCAATCATATCAGTCGGAAGTTCACCCTCAAGAACTATCTCAGCTGTAGCGGGAACTTCGAGGTCAACCGTTTTGCATTTGACCAGTTCTATCGGTTCCCGGGCGATGCCCCCGGCAACATCATACTCCCCGAGACTATAGGGAAGCTTGGCTGTTCCGGCATAACCCACAGCCGGCGGAGCGCCCATGACTATTGCTGCCTGCAGGGGCACACCCCTGGCGCGGCATTTTTCCAGGTGAGTATTGAAGTGCTGCGGCGGACCGCACTCGATTCCCAGCCTCGTCCTGCTTTTTACCATGGCCCGGTAGTTTCCTACATTAATCGAACCGGTATCGATGTCCTTTGTTACCCAGTTAGCCGCAGTCAGATATGGGGCATTATCGAAGCCCGGTGTGGATATCGGTACCGGGAATTCCTCCAGCCCTCCATGTTCCAGCAACGTGTCCCCAATGTGAACTTCTTCATGCACAACGCCGGTTTCGACAAGTTTTGGAGGAACAGGGTTAAGTTGGGCGTCCGCCCATCTCTGGTAAAT
>JAUYHV010000100.1 GCA_030689845.1 Dehalococcoidia bacterium | reverse complement strand
GATAATGGATGTTCTGAAAAAAAATGGTATCAGGGGTACCGTAGCCTTAAACGCGGCAATTTGCGACCACCATCCTCAAATCATTGAAGAAGCCGATAAACTTAACTGGGAGTTCATGGGGCATGGCGTAACCAACTCGTCACCCTTGGTCAACCTGCCGGAGGATAGGGAGAGGGAGGTCATTCACTCCGTCGTTGAAAAAATCACCGCCGCTACGGGTAAAAAACCCCTGGGCTGGCTGGGCCCCGGGCTGGTTGAAACCTTTAACACCCCGGATATACTGGCGGAAGAAGGCATCGAGTACCTGGCAGACTGGTGCTGCGACGACCAGCCTTATAAGTTGCGGGTAAAAAAGGGCTCCCTGTATTCTATCCCTTACTCCAACGGCGTAAACGATATGCCCGCCTTCCAAACTTTCCACCACACAGCCCGGGAGTTCTGCGAGTTAATCAAGGACAACTTCGACGTGCTTTACAGGGAAGGGGAAACCACGGGCAGGGTCATGCCCATCGCCCTCCATCCTTTCCTGTCGGGCGTGCCCTACAGGATAGACTGGCTGGACAAAGCCCTGCAGTATATCCGGGAGCACGAGAAAGTGTGGTTCGCCACGGGCTCCGAAATCATAGACTGGTTCCGGAAGCATCCAAACGAATAACACACGGTAAGCAGGTAAAACTGCTGCCTGACTATGGTCGGCAGGTCCGGAATAACTTCCCCGGAGCAGCTAATGCCGGATAATCCAGCCGGTTTTTATTTGTTTTTGCACGTTTCTGTGTTATAATTGTGCTCTATTTGGAAAATTTTATTATTTTAAGAGGTAACCGGTAATTGAGGGACTATGAGTTAGTATTTATAATAAGCCCGGAAATTATGGATGATTCCGTTCCGGCTGTTATAGAAAGAATAAATAATTTCATTACTGAGAAGGGCGGCACCGTATCCGAGAACAAACAGTGGGGGCGCCGCAAGCTCGCCTATCCCATAAAAAAAGTATCCGAAGGCAATTATATCCTCACCAATTTTCAAGGACCACCCGAACTATTGACTGCCCTGGATAAAAACCTTAAGTTATCGGAAGACGTTCTCAGGCATCTTGTTATAAAACTGGATGAGCAACCTGTATCCGCATAAGATATCCCGACCGCTGATGCTGAAAGGAGAGTTATTGTGGCTAATTTAAACAAGGTCATGATTATTGGCAATGTTGGAGGTGATCCCGAGATGCGTTATACGCCTTCGGGAAGCCCCGTCACATCTTTTAGTATAGCTACCAATCGCGTTTACACTTCACCCGAGGGAGAGCGTAAACAGGAAACAGAATGGTTCAACGTTGTCACCTGGAACAAGCTGGCCGAAACCTGTAACCAGTTTCTGACCAAAGGGAGGCAGGCTTTTGTCGAAGGACGCCTGCAGACCCGTTCCTGGGAAGGACAGGACGGGCAAAAAAGGTCCAAGGTAGAAATTATAGCCAATACAGTGTTGTTTTTGGACCGCCAGGGTGCGGCCCCACTGCCGGGTGAAGCAAGCCCGCAGGAGGAAATAGAACCCGACGAATTACCGTTTTAATACATTGAGTAAGAGCGAATAAAATTATGATGAAACGAAAGAAACCCACAAGCAAATTTGGCGCAAAAGGGAATACAGACCGAAAACCCAGGTTTATCCCGAGGCGCAGGGTATGCGCTTTCTGCACCAATAAAAATGAGATAATATCTTACAAAGACGCCGAAAAGTTACTCCACTTTATCTCTGACAGGGGTAAGATTGCTCCACGGCGGAGGACCGGTACCTGCGCTAAACACCAGCGGACCCTTGCCGAGGCTATCAAGAGGGCCCGGTTTATTGCCCTGGTTCCGTATTCAGCCGGGCACATCAGTCAGACCAGCGGATCCGGCACCTTTTAACAAAGAACGACTCTTTGTTATACCACGGGATTTTACCCCAGTTGACAAATAATACCGGGAGATGAGTCTTGCCCAAAAAGCGTAAAATTACACCGAAACGCCCCCTTTCAAAGCAGGAACTGTCCAAATGGCAGAAGCAAAAAAAACTTGAACGCATTACCATTTTTTCAGGCCTGGCTATTATCGTTTTTATCGTGGCCGTTGTTGGTTTCGGTTATTACGACAGCAGATATGCCCCTTCCAGGGCGGAAGCCGACAGGCTTCGCCAGACCGCGATTCAAGTGAAAGACAAGGTTTTCGATTATCAGTATCTCCATGACAGGCTGGTAAATTATGGGCTCAACCTTACAGGGGGATTAACCCTTTCCAGCAACGGCCTTAACAATGTAATCGATGCTATCGGTATACAGGAAATTATCATCCAGGAAGCAGCCAGGCTGACCCTTCTGCCATCGGACGAAGATGTAGATAAAAAAATAAAAGAGACTTTTTATGGTACGGAAAACCCGGATGAAACCGGGGATTTCAGGAAAGACTACCTGCGTTCCCTGGAAAACATAGGCCTGACAGAACAGGAATACAGGGATATCGTGAGATCCCAGGTTTCGCGGGATAAATTGCTGGAAGAACATATTCTTACCGGTATACCAAAAGAAGAGATTCAGGCTCAATTCGAAAGAATACTCCTTGTAACACAAGATGAGGCCAATACAGTCATTGAAAAGGTTAAAGGAGGCCAGTCTTTCGCTTCACTGGTCAAAGAACTCTCCCAGGACGGTTATACCAAGGAAAAAGACGGCAACCTGGGCTGGTTACCCGCGGAAGAAATCAATGAAGTCTTAAGGGAAAAAGCGTTTTCCCTTAAAAAGGGAAAAATAAGCGAACCTATTTACGACGAAACCACTACCGTTAATTCAGGTTACTGGCTGGTGAAATTGACGGAAAAAACGGGAGATAAGGTCAAAGCTTTCGGGATGCTGCTGCGAACCTTGGGAGAGGCTGAAGCGGCCAAAGCCAGGATAGATGCCGGGGAAGATTTTTCTGCTCTTGCAGATGAACTTTCCAAGTTTGTGTACCATCCAGACAAAGGGGATTTGGGAGAAGTCAGCAAGGGTGACTTAGGCCCGATATTTGACGAAATCGTGTTTAATCTTGAACCCGGCCAGGTAAGCCAGCCCTTTATACAAGATTATGATTTTATTCTCCAGGGAGGTTACTGGGTAATCAGGGGTGTGGAAGATCCGGAGGTGAGACCCCTGAGTGAAGATACCTTACAAAGGCGAAAAATCAGGGAATATAATAAATGGGAAGAGGAGAAGAAGGCAGAGTACAACCCCACCAATACCATCAATTATGAAACCGAGGAATGGATAATTAAAAAAGGGACCCTTAGCATCAGTAAAATTAAAGCAAAGCTGCTAAAAACCGGGGCATGATTAATAAACAGGCAGAATTCCGTCGTTGAAAAACAGTATTGGCATCGGCTTAATAGGAATGGGCGTTATAGGCACCGGTGTTGCCAAAGTCCTCCTGGAAAAAAAAGACCACCTGGCTGCCCAGGTTGGGTGTCCCCTTGTGCTCCACAAAATCGTTGACAAGGACTTAACCAGGAAACGGGCTTTTGACGTCAGCCCGGCTCTTCTCAGCCCCGACGTTGCCGATGTTCTTAATAACCCCGAGGTGGATATCGTAATCGAGCTTATAGGCGGTGAAATCCCCGCTTTCGACTTTATCAAGCAGGCCATTAAAAACCATAAGAGTGTTGTTACCGCAAACAAGGAAGTCATAGCCAAGCACGGCCCGGAGATTCTTGCCCTGGCAATGCAATACAACAGAGGGGTCCGCTACGAGGCTAGCGTCGGCGGCGGTATCCCCATTATCGGTCCGCTGCTTCAGAACCTCACAGCTAACTACATACATACGGTCCAGGGTATCATCAACGGCACTACCAACTATATCCTCACCCGCATGGCCGCCGAGGGACTCGAGTTTGCTACGGCTTTAAAACAGGCGCAGAAACTGGGATATGCCGAAGCGGACCCGACCAATGATATCGAAGGATATGATGCCGCCTACAAACTCGCCATAATGGCAACCCTCGCTTTTCACAGCATCGTCCGCCCCGAAAATGTATACCACGAGGGGATTTCCCGCCTCGATTGGAGGGACTTCCGGTATGCAAAGGAACT
>JAUYHV010000255.1 GCA_030689845.1 Dehalococcoidia bacterium | reverse complement strand
CTCGGCCTCATCATATTCTTTTCGAATTTTGTACATGAAATTTGCATAATTTCCCATATTACGAACATCGCCGGGGTCCAGTTCCAGCGCCTTCTTATAGAGGACCTCGGCCTCATCATATTCTTTTCGAATTTCGTACATGAAAACGGCGAAAGAGCCGAATAGTTGAGCACTACGGGGATTTTTATCAATACCATCTTTATATATTTGTTCGGCCTTTTTGGGGTCTGTTTCTCTCCGCGCCTTTAGAAACCAGCTAAACCAGGACTGGTCACGGTCTACAGTGTCCCTTACGGCACGTTTTACCGGCTCCATGGATTTTTGCCGGTCTCCCCCTTCGACAGCCTCAACCATTTTGCTGAATTTTTCAAAATTAAGCCTGTAAGTTTCTACCCGAGACTTACTCTTCGCCTCCATATCTTCTATAAGCATCGGCCAGTAAAACTTCTGGTTTAACTGTATCATGAACTCGTCAAACCCAAGAATAGGTATCAACCGGCCATCGTGCTTTGAAACCAAATCTTTTATCCTTTTCGAAGGTTGACTGCCTCTGTGATAGCACCAGGATAAGCGCGTCTGAATTTCGCCTGGTAGTAAATTCTCCAAAAACCCCATCAGACTTCCATCATTTCCGCCGTAACCTATGACCAATGGACAATATTCTTTCAGCAATTTGCCAAGAACGGTTCTCCACTTTGGGTCCAGTTGGGAAATTTGAGCCGGCGCATTTTGTGGCTCGAGGAGAAGGTCGCGGTGGATTTTTGCTACCAAGGGTCTCCTGAGTTTCGGGCGGGCAAAACCTGCGAGAGACTCGTGTCCGCAAACCAGGGGAAAGGTATCCGAATACTGGAACAGGGATTGTTCTACAAGGTTATCGAAGTTTGTTGTGAGCAAAACTTTGTGGCGCGTCTTCGCCAGTATTTGCGCCAGGACGGAATAACCGACATTTGGCCGGGCTTGACTCATAACATTTTCCAGGTCCGCGTATCCACGCTCGGGGTCGTTGCGAAAACGTGATTCAAAAATAACCGGGTAAAATTCTGCGATGTTCTCCATCTGGAAGTCGGTAGAATGTAGTATTCCGGCAGCCCAAACCTCAATGGGTTGTCCACTTCCGCCTTCCAAATCGTAAAGTTCCTTAAGCCAGCGGTCGGCTAATGCTGCGGCACCCGGGATACCGGAGGAAATGGAAGCACCGGAACCAAGGATGAAGAGAAAAGACCTGTCGAGCATTTGCGAATTAATCTTGAAAAATTCATCGATAAACCCTTCAACACTCCACTCCACAGGCTCCTGCTGAGTTGTGACCGAGTCTCCTTTGGGTTTCACCCCTTTAGATACAGGGCGATCCTTTTTCATGGTTTTCCTCCGACATATCCCTGTCAATCAGCCAAGATAAATTTACGGGTATAACTACAGGTGGTGTAAAAGATGGGCTAATTAATCACCACTGAACAAACATAGGCATTACGACGTGTATGTAACGGTCGTCACCGATGGGGCGGATGACGCCGGGGCTGGAGGGGAACAAAAGATAGGCGGGGGATTTCATTTCTTGTAGGCTTGTCCCCGAGGCAGAATGGCTATTATGTTAACAACCTTTCTTAACGCATCAACCTCATAAATTACTCTGAGATTTCCAACTCTATATCGGTTCTTTCCAGCCATTCCTCTAAGAGGTTTGATATGTGTACTTTTAATTGGCTCAGATTCCAGGTTTGTAAAACATTTATCAAGTCTTTCAGCAGTCTTGATACTTACTTTGTTATAATATTTCAGAGCTTCTCTGGATAGAGCTACTTTAAACTTTTGTCCGTTTGACATCCCGCCACCAGACGAACTCTCCATTACGAATCTGCCGCTCTCCTTTGTGAAGAATAGCAAGCTCTTTTTCAGTAAGTTGCTCCTCTTGTTCCCTGAGCCACTGCGCAAATTTTAACAGAATACGACTCTCATCCTCTGAAAGCTCCCCTACGACTTTTTTCAACTCCTGCTTGGCTGCGCTCATTTGTTAAACCCTTGGCGTATGATTTTCTTATAAATAACGACTTACCACTGCACAAACATGGGCATTACGACATGGATGTAGCGGTCGTCACCGATGGGGCGGATGACGCCGGGGCTGGAGCCCGTGGTCGTCTCGATGGCTACCTGGGCGGTGGAAAGGACCCCCAGGACCTCCTGTAAAAACTTGCCGTTGAAGGCTATCTTGGTCTCTTGTCCCGCAACCACGGCATCCAGTTCACCGGTGTTATCCCCCATCTCCTCCGCCCTGGCGGAAACCATTATCTTACCGGGTGTTAAATCAGCACCCTCGGAGATCTGGATACGTACAATGCCGCTGCCGTCCCTGGCAAATATGGAGGCCGTCTTGACAGCCCCGAGGAACTCGATCCGGTCCACTACGGTGCGGGTATCGAATTTCTGGGGAATAAGCTGGGAGTAGTTGGGGAAAGCACCCTGGATTAGCTGGGATACCAGCTGCGCGCTCTGCAATTTGAATAATATCTGGCTCTTACCCTGGTTTATGGTCACCTCTACGGGTTCTTCCTGCTCAGCTATAAGCCGGTTCAGCTCATTGAGAGTCCGCGCCGGGATGATTACCGATATTTCCTCTTCCACGGCCTTGCCCAGGTTGCAATTATACACGGCAAGCCTGAAGCCATCGGCTGCCGCCAGCGTCAGTTTGTCGCCCTTGAACCCGGCGTTGACGCCGGTAAGCACCGGCCTGGTGTCCTCCGTGGCCGCCGTGAAGGCAACGTGGGCAATGGCTTTACTTAAATCGCCGGCGTCTATGACCGTGGTGACCCCGTCGCCCACTTCAGGAATAGGGGGAAAGTCCTCGGCATCCAGTCCGCTGATGTGCGCCTCCGATTTGAGGCACTTGATGTGCACCGACTTGGAGGAACCCGGCAGCGAAAGCTCTATCTTGTCGTTCTTAAGGGAATTTACATACTCGGTAAAAAGCCTGGCCGGTATGGTGATAGTGCCTTCCTTTTCTACTTTGGCGCCGATCCAGGAGACGATGGCTATCTCCAGGTTGGTAGCCACAAGCTTCAAGCGACCCTGGTCTGTGGCCAGAAGGATATTGTTGGTAATGGGCAAAGTGGTCCTGGTGGCGACGGCCCTGCCGACGATTCCCAAGCCTTTGCTTAAATTTTCCTGAAGACAAGAAAGCTTCATGTTCCACCCCCTGGGATTTTATTAATATTCGGTTTTTCCCTTTGACTGGATAACAAAATTTAGTGTCGTTTAGTATAACATCGGCCATTCAATCAATGCAATAGCCGGATATCCGGGATAACTCATGTAGCGTCTCTAATATCTCTTTACAATTTGCGGTGCCATTGGTGTCATTCCCGCGAAAGCGGGAATCCAGAGCAACAGACTGGATTCCGGGTCAAGCCCGGAATGACAAAGATTGTAAGGCCATTTATGATACACTACACTCATGAAAGCCTGCATGGAATAACCGCCTGCAGCTACTGGTCCCCGGATTTCTCCTCACCACAAAAGTTTTTTTGGAAATATCCCATGATCGTCGAGCTTCGGCTCATCATTTCAGGAAACTAAATGTATCCCGCACCGGGGCTGTACCCCGCGGCCCGACGTAAAATTATTTCTTGTCCAGGTAGTTTTTCACAGCTTTGTGGATGACATCCGCTGCCATGCCGGCACAATGCATCTTCGATGATGGCAGCCCCTCCAGGGCCCCGACAACGGTGTCACTGGTGATTTTCAGAGCCTCATCCAGGGTTTTGTCCTGGATAAGTTCCGTAGCGATGCTGCTGGAGGCGATAGCGGCGCTGCAGCCGAACGCCTGAAAACTGGAACGTTTGATACGGCCGTCTTCAACCTTGATATAGAGGTTGATAAGATCACCGCATACAGGGTTTTCAACGGAAGCCTGGGCATCGGCCCCGTCAAGTATTCCCACGTTACGGGGATTGTTGAAATGGTCCACAACCCGGGGATTATACATGGGCGCTCTTCCGGGCCAGGGGCGATATGGACCGCAGACGCTCCACTATCCCAGCCAGGGTGGAAAGGACGTAATCGATGTCCTCGTCTGTATTGTCCGTGCCCAGGGTCATGCGGAGGCTGCCGTGGGCTACCTGGACGGGAACGCCCATGGCCAGGAGCACCCCCGAAGGCTCGATGGATGCCGAGGTGCAGGCGCTGCCGCTTGAGGCGGCAATACCGGCGAAATCCAGGCTGAGGAGGATGGATTCCCCTTCTACATATTCAAAGCAGAAGCTTACATTGTTAGGCAGGCGTTCCGTCGGATGGCCGGTCAGGTGAACGTCCTGTATGGCGGACATGATACCCTCGATAAGGCGGTCCCTCAAACGGGTGCAGTGCCGGACATAGTGTTCCCTGTTCTCCTCCGCCAGTTGTAAAGCCACACCGGTGCCGATAATGCCGGAAACGTTTTCAGTGCCGGCCCGGCGGTTCCTTTCCTGGCTGCCGCCGTTCTGCCAGGATATGAAGGGAGTGTTGCGCCTGAGGTAAAAGACTCCTACGCCCTTGGGCCCGTAAAACTTGTGGGAGGAAAGGCTCAGCATATCCACCCCCAGCCTGTCCACGTTGATATCCAGGGAACCGGCGGCCTGAACAGCGTCCGTGTGGAAAATGATGGTCCTACCCCTGCCAGCGGGATGGTTTTTCACGATACGGGATATTTCCGCTACCGGCTGGATGGTGCCGACCTCGTTGTTTGCCGTCATGATGCTGACGAGAACCGTCCGCTGGTTAATCGCTTTTTCCAGGGCATCGAGGCGCGCGACCCCGTACCTGTCCACGGGTAAATAGGTAACTTCAAACCCGAGCTTCTCCATGAAGTGGCAGCTTTCGGTAACGGCATGGTGCTCTATGGCTGAAGTAATTATATGATTGCCGCTTTCCTTCAATGCCAGGGCGCCGCCTTTTATGGCCATGTTGTCCGACTCGGACCCGCCGCTGGTGAAGATGACATCCCTCGGCACGCAGCCCAGGATATCCGCCACGGTTTTCCTGGCCCCATCCACGGCTTTTCTCGATTCCTGGGCGACGGTATATACTGCAGAAGGGTTACAAAACCTCTCCGTAAAAAAAGGCAGCATCGCTTCCAGGACCCTGGAGTGGACAGGGGTGGTAGCGGCATGGTCTAAATATATAAATTTTTTCATAAACTGTCTTCCTGTTTAACGGTTTTTTCGACAACAAAATGGAAAAGGTACATTTCACTGGTCTTCCCGTACCAGAAACCGTGCCTCCCCCTTCGGTATTTTCCGAACCTCATTTTTTTATCCCGGCACGGCGGTTAATGCTCTTGCGGTAGAGAAGTGGTTACTAAACCGCGGATAATTCCTACCTTTTTAGTGGGAATTATATCAACTTGAAATGGGGTTGTCAACGAGACGTTTGCTGTAAAAAAGACAGGGACCTTTTCCCCATTATTTCCGTTTTTTGTTCCGCCTCTCGTGCTCGATTTCATCCAGCCTTTCATCATCTATTCCGAAGTGGTGTGCCAGTTCATGATGGACGACCTGGGCAATCTTCTCCTCCATGGCTCCCTCCGTCAGTCCCAGTCTCTCCAGGGGTTCACGGAATATGGTAATTTTATCGGGAAGGACCATGGAGTACCCGGTACTCCTGACGGAAAGCGGGATCCCTTCATATAATCCCAGCAAATCGTACCCTCCCCCTATCCCGGCGCTTTTCCTCTGATTGGGTGTAGGCCTGTCCTGCACGACAATGTCCACGTTATCCAGGCACTTTCTCAGGCGCCAGGGCAGGAGCTTAACCGAATTGGCAACTATTTCCTCGAAACGGTCGGCTTCATCAACCATTGCCGGATCCTTTATTTTTCTTTGGCATTACTTTTTTCCGTTATTAAAAAATTAGGCTCTTTTTCATTTCAAGTGGGTAAACTCATCCTTACTCTGTCCAATCAAACGAAAGTTTCCATTCCGACGAACGAAATTATCCATTCCGACGAACGAAACTATCCATTCCGACGAACGAAACTATCCATTCCGACGAACGAAACTATCCATTCCGACGAACGAAACTATCCATTCCGACGAACGAA
>JAUYHV010000251.1 GCA_030689845.1 Dehalococcoidia bacterium | reverse complement strand
TCCGGTTAATATTTCCACCGGATGAAATGTATACCTGAAGACTTCTAAAAAAACTATTAAAGGAAATTAACCAGGGCAGCGGCCAAACCGAGAAACAGCAAAAACCCGGCCACATCGGTACAGGTTGTGACTATTACGGCGGAGGCTACTGCCGGGTCTGTTCGAAGTCTTGCCATGACCAGGGGAATTCCGGCCCCGCTTAACCCAGCGATCAGCATGTTTCCCAGCATGGCGATGCCCAGGACTACGCCCAGCATATAGCTGCCTTTCCAGATGTAAGCTACCAGTCCGACGGTAATGCCGAGAAATATTCCGTGAATTAAACCCAGCAATATCTCCCGTGAAAGGATTCGGATGCCTCCGCGCCGGGATATTTCCCCCAGGGCCATGCTCCGTGTGACGAGGGTAAGTGTCTGGGTGCCGCCTATGCCTCCCTGTCCCGCAACTACAGGGAGGAATGCTGCCAGGGTAACCATTCGGGCAATAGTTGACTCGAATAAACTGATTACCAGGGCGGCGAGAAAGGTTGTGGCCAGGTTAATAGACAACCATGGAAACCGGTTGCGTATTGAAGTTTTCAATGGACCGAACACTTTCTCGCCGCCTATTCCGGCCAGCTTATACATGTCCTCGGTGGCTTCCTCGTTTACTACTCCCAGGATATCTTCACTCAGGATTACCCCGATAAGCCTCTTCTCATTGTCCACGACAGGTAACTGGTCAAGGCTGTAGCGCTCCATAACCCTGGCGCACTCCTCCTGGTCTGTGTCGCTGGAAACAAAGAGGATTTCCGGGTCAAGGATGTCGCTGACAGGGGTAGCGAGCCGGGCGAGGGCCAGGCGGGTAACACTTAAAGAGCCGACAAGGCGGGCTTCGTCGTTTACTACGAAAACGGAGCGGATATCTTCAACTTCGGGTTCCCGGAGGCGGAGGGCATCGAGGGCGGCCGCAGCCGTCATATCAACATTTACAGCCACGAATTCCAGGACCATGATTCCGCCGGCGCTATCGTCGGGGTATTGGAGGAGGGAGACGACGTCCTCGGTCTCTTCCATGGCAGCCAGGACATCCTTAGACTGCTGTTCGGGAAGCTGTTTTAATATGTCTGCCGAAACATCCGAGTCGGCTTCCTTCAGGATATCCGATAGTACAGAAGAATCAACCCCTTCCGAGACCTTCGCGACATTTTCCGGTTCAAGATGTTTCAGGATCTCGGCTGCTTCATGGGGAGGTAAAGTTGTAAGTATCTCTTGCTGGGTTTCAATGGACAGTGCTTCCATCACCTCCCCCTGGTCGGCCGGATGCAAATCGCTGAAAACCGCCATAGCGCCTTCGCGGTCACCTTTTTCCTGGAGGGTTTGAATCTCCTTGACGATTTCCTGTGTCAGTTCCTCATTAAGTGGAAATTTTTCCTGAGTGGTTTCTTCAACCCGGTTATTCTGCTGGTTTTCCATGTCATATCCCTTTCAAGCGGGCAAAACGCTCTATTTTCCTGACAGTCACATTTTATATTAAATGTTACGGGTTATAAAGAGGGCTATTATACTGCGCTGCCAGGTAGAGAAAGTCTTCCATGCGTGTGGAAAGCCTTGTTTGCGGCAGGAATGCAATCCATTGGATAGCAGAGGCTTGAAAAAATATTTCAGGTTGGTATGAAGCAGGCGGCAGGTCCATGTAAACTCCTGTTTACAAAGCTGGCTATTTGGTCTAAAATAGGCATGACTCGGGGCGGTTAGCTCAGTTGGCAGAGCGTTTGCTTCACACGCAAGAGGTCAGAGGTTCAAGCCCTCTACCGCCCACCATGGGAGGAGCCGAAGTGGCGGAACGGCAGACGCGCTACGTTCAGGGCGTAGTCCGTGTAAGCGGGTGAGGGTTCAAATCCCTCCTTCGGCACCAAGAGTACCGGGCGCTTGTAGCTCAGTTGGATAGAGCGTAGCCCTGCGGAGGCTAAGGTCGTGGGTTCGAGACCCACCAAGCGTACCATTTTATGGGCGGTTAGCTCAGTTGGCTAGAGCGTCTGTTTTACACACAGAAGGCCAGAGGTTCAAGTCCTCTACCGCCCACCATACTACACAGTAGGTAGAACCCCTCTTTTTTTCATAGAGTAAGGGTATCCGGCAACAATGGCGTCATTCAATTCATAAATTCCCAATTTCGTTCACAATCAAAATGGTATAATGGCAAGGTAACGATACTGTAATCCACTGCGGTGATGGCTATAATCGTAGAATCTTCACTAAACTATTTAGAAAAAGAAGGTTTTGAGAATGCATAAGTGGGATTCTTTTCTATGGACAGCAGATGAATGGTTTATTACATACTCTCTTCCACCTGGGAACTTAAGTGGTGTAAAACTGTTTGCGATTGGTCACACAGTTGAGTTGTATCTAAAAGCAGCCAACACTATGTTAACGAATGATATTGATAGGGCAATTAACTTTGGACACAACTTAAAAGCCATTTGGGATGATTGTAAGAAGGACTCAAAATTTATGCCAAGCTTCGTATTTAGGGATTCCGTATTCAATAGATATTTCTTGTCTGAAAGTGAGGCAAAATGTTTGGATAAAGCTGACCTCCTTCATTACTTAGAGAACCAGGAGTTTTATATTGTGGCAAAATACCTATCAGATTTAAAGTATCTTGGAGCCCCGTTAAAATCAGTCAAAGGTGCGTTTAGTTTTGGTTACGTTCATCAACATCCTTATTGGATTAAATTTTTAAGAGAGCTTAGAGATTACATTGGACATCCTAATGAAACTCGGCAGGATATAATAGCTCATCACTTACAAGAAGGGGATTTACCTAAACAAAGTACTCAATACTTGAAAGAACTTTACACCTGAAGACGGTTAATATAAATTGTACGCTGAT
>JAUYHV010000250.1 GCA_030689845.1 Dehalococcoidia bacterium | reverse complement strand
CCCGGTTAATCAGGGTTATCGCCGGGGTAATGATTTATTTTTATTTTTAACCCTGGATATTTGGGTGCCCTCGGCTGGCCGGGGCTGGTACTGAAACCCGGCTTTTTCAGCCACCATACCTAACAGGGTGGTTGAAGTGCCCCGGGGAAGGTAAAGGCCGAGTTCCCATTCACTGATGGTTTGCTGGCGGGTCCCCAGCTTATCCGCCATATCCTGTTGCGTCCACCCCATGTGATTTCTGAAGGCGCGGACCTCTTCTTTTGTCCAGGTTGGTTTGTCTTTTTTCACCATTTTAACCTGGAAGTATTATACACTATACCGTGTAAATATCAAGAAGCAAAGAATAGGAAATTAATAAAGCTATTTGGACCTAAATGGAACTACGATAAACAGGGTTACACTGCAGACGACAGAGTAATTGGTGTCCTGATTAAAAAGATCCAGTATCGTAGATACTGAACCGGTTTATATCAATTCCTGTAATTATCCCCGGGATAGCTCAGCCTCCCAGGCGCGCCAGGACCTTTCCGTATTCGCTCTGCAGAGCCTGGCAGCGGACGATTTCCTCGGGAGTAAGCCATTCATTCAGTTTTATCCTGCTGACGGGGTATTTTGCCCTGGTGAATACATCCTTAGCCCGGTATGGTGCCGTGGCATCCATCCCCATGCCCCCTTCGTAATAATAACCGAACTTACCTTCTACGGCGGCAGCCTGCCTTTCCGCGGGAACCATGGGATAACCGACGCCCCCTTTACTCCCCCGGAGGATATCGGTATCCGGGCTGACCCTGGTGATAATGGCCCAGAGGACATCGTCGGCGCTGTAAATATCTATGTCTTCATCGACCACTACGGCCAGCCGCAACCCCAGGGCTGTGCCGAGGGCAGCACCTAAGATATTCCTCTGGTATCCCTCGTCTCCTCCCCTCCTTTTTGTTACCTGGTAGATGATGTGGCTGCCCCACCCGGCGACTCCCGGCAAAATATGGGCATCCTGAACCAGCCCGGGGGCTACTCTTTGAGCCAGTTCAATAAAGCAGGCTTCCCGGAAAGGCGATCCGGTAATATCTCCTTCAAAACCGTGGGCCAGGGGAGTAAAGAAGATGGGCCGGTCCTTCCTGTGCGTTATGGCAGTAACTTGAAACTTGAATCCACGGTAATCCCTTCCGAGGTAACCCGGCCACTCCGGCATCACCGGGGCAACTCCGCCCTTCCCGGCCTGGTCGCCCTCGTCCGTTTCCCAGACCCTCTCGGTGGTGTCTATATATCCTTCGAGAACCCATTCCGATTGGGCTACGGCATAGGCATCCACGGTCTTTGCTTTAACCAGGTCAACGGGCTGTCCCTGGAGGGCGCCGGCAAAGCCGATTTCATTCGAACCGCGGGGCACAATAGCGTGGATAAACATAGATGCCGACACTGCCATCACTGCCGGCGGTGTGCCAATGTTTACACACACCGGGATTTTCTGACCACGGTGTTCAAGACAGCAGTCCCAGATATGGCTACCTATGCCAATTTCAATACTGGCCCAGTCTTTTCCCCGGAAGTGCATTCTTTTAAAAGAAAGCTCTGTCCCCCCGCCGAAATATTTCTCGCCAACTAAAACATTCCCCCCCCCCAGAATGCGACAACCATCGTCTTCGCTGTGCTTGATGATGGGGAGCATTTTTTCCACGTCTATGTTTTCAGTTATTACCACTTCCTGGCAGGGAGCCGTTTCCACAATATTTGCAGGCAGGGGATTTTTGAGGGCGTCAAGACACTTGAATTTGACAAGTTTATAGTCATCAAGCCCGAAAAGGGCGGCCACGCGTTCCTTACGGGCGAAAATATTCCCCACGTCCCTGATGCCCGGATATCCTTTTATGTTATCAAAAACAATTGCTGGGCCGCTTTCCAGGGCTTTCTGCAGGCCGGAAATTTCATAGATTGGGTCTACCTCACGTTTAACCGTGAGCAGTTCTCCACGCTCTTCTGTTTTTTGCAGGGCGTCTCTCAAACTGGTGATCGGTTTATTCATTATTTCCTCTCCGTAATTTTAATAATATTTACGCTGATAGTTCAGTCAAAAAAATAGCCGAAATACTTTGGTTGCCGCTGTTCCGATAATTTTTTGTGTTTTATATGAGCAACAAGAATTAATAACGGGCAGCTCCCCCGTCAACGACAATTGATGCCCCGGTCATAAAATCGCTGGCATCGGATACCAGAAAGTGGACGGCTCCCACCAGGTCATCGGGCATTTCCTTTCTTTTTAAACACTGGTCTGCAATGTTCACGTCAATGGCTTTTTCGTGTCCCACCATCATGTCGATGGAAGCTTGGGTGAAGGTCAAACCGGGACAGATGGAGTTGACCGTGATGTTGGCTTTGGTAATGAGGGGCAGTTCCATCGCCAGGGCCTTGGTCATGGAGTAGACCGCTCCCTTGGAGGCGACATAGTGAAGCAGGAACGGTACGCCCCTCAGGGCTACACCTGAAGAGACATTGATTATCTTGCCTTTTCCCTGCTTTGTCATCTGGGGCAGGACCGCTTTGATACAGTGCCAGATACCTTTTACGTTTATATTCATCATCCTGTCCCATTCTTCGTCGGGTATCTGGAATAAACTCCTGGTATCGATACCATAAAGGGCGGCGTTATTTATTAAGGCATCGATGGCGCCGTATTTGGAAACCGCATCCTCGGCCATCTTCTTACAAGTTTCGAAATCGGTTACATCGGTCCGAATAAAAAAGGCTTCGCCGCCTTTGCCGGTAATGGCCTGCACTGTGTCTTTTCCCGCATTTTCAACGATCTCGGCAACCACTACTTTCGCTCCCTCACCGGCAAGTTCTTCTGCGTAGGCACGTCCGATTCCCCTGCCGGCCCCGGTAACAATGACAACCTTGTCTTTAACCGAAACGCTCATATTTAACTCCTTGAAATCTTAATTCAGGACTTTTTGAATTACCAGGCAAAAGAATAGCATAACCTGAGCTTTATATTCAATTTATATGGTGGGTGATGAACAGGGTTAAATAAGGAGTGCTACATTACATAATTTTTCCCAGCAGGTTCCTGATTTCCGCCCTGCTGTTAAAAGCGCCGACTTTTGTATGGATGATTCTTCCCTCACGGTCAATAAGAAAGGAGGTGGGTATCGCCTGGATGCCGTAGGTTTGGGCCACCTGTTTGCGATAATCCAGGGCAATAGTGAAACCAAGTTTTTCATCTTCGATAAACTTCTTTACGGTAGACAGGTCTTCACCTATATCGACGGCGACAATATGAAGGTCGCTGTCTTTTTTCTCCTCGAAAATAGCCTGGATAAGAGGCATCTCCTGGCGGCAGGGCGGACACCATGTTGCCCAGAAGTTCAATAAAACGGGTTGTCCTCTAAGAGCGCTCAGGGTGACGGTGCCGCCGTCCAGGGTGGTTAGAGTAAAATCAGGCGCCGGCTGTCCTCCGGGGCTGCCCCTGCCGGAGGAAGGACCACAGGCTGAGAAAAGAACCAGAGCGGCCAGGACGGCAGTCAATATCCCGTTATTAATTAACTTGTGCGTGAACATTTTGGTTTCTCCTTAAAAGATGGGAAGGTATCTGGACAAAATGCTATTTACCCGGAAAGAGAGATCGAAAAAAACAATTAATCCAATAATAATTACGATGATCCCGCTGACCAGGGATACCCGGCGAAGATGTTTATTCAGCCCGGTAACAATATTCCTTATCCGGTTCGTAAATAAACCGATGGCCAGGAAAGGAAGGGCCATTCCCAGTGAGAAAACAGACATGAGACTGACGCCGTAGGCCGCGGTCTTGGAGGTTACAGCCAGTGCCAGAATTCCACTCAGAACGGGGCCGATGCACGGAGTCCATCCCAGGGAAAGGGTCGTGCCCAGGATAAACGGTCGCAACAGGGCGGGAATTTTATTTGTCTTGAATGAGAAGCGCTTTTCGTAATTCAGTATCGGAATATTTAAAAAACCGGCAACATGGAGGCCGAAAACGACCAGTATTGTTCCCGCCAGTTTTTGAAAGAGCCAGAGGTACCTGGAAAAGAAAGAGCCGACGGCTCCGGCGGTTGCCCCCAGGAGTACAAAAACCGAGGTAAACCCGATGATAAATATGAGGGTTCTCAGGGTTATCTGCCGGTGGTAACCCCGGGAGGATGTCCCGGGGGAAAAGCCGGATATCTCCGTTAAATACACCGGCACCAGGGGTAAGACGCAGGGAGATAAAAAGGCCAGGATTCCCGCTGTAAAAGCAATAAAAAAGTTAATATTATCCATGGTCCGGATAGGCAGGTTAAAAAAACTGGCTCTTTTTCATAAAAATCTCCGCTGGATACCCGCCAGCTTGCTGGCGGGAGGAAAGCGGCCCCGTCCGTACCCGGGGGAGGGGTCACCAGATGCCCCCCAGCTTGCTGGGGGGGTTATTAACTTCAAGTGGGTAAACTCATCCTTACTCTGTCCAATATACATTATAAGACCTACCCGCCCAAGGGCGCATGGGGGTATACCCGGGTACTCGCATAGTTTCCATTCCGACGAAAGTCGGAATCCAGAATTCTATAAAATATCT
>JAUYHV010000233.1 GCA_030689845.1 Dehalococcoidia bacterium | reverse complement strand
CCTGGAAGGCATCAAGGGCAGGATTGATACTTGGTGGTATCGCCGTTGGACTGCTTGTTGCGCTAACGCTTAAAAGAGGAAAAGGATGAAGTGGTTTAGGCCCTGCCTTGCCAGTCTTTTGGTAATCTCGGCTATTGCTGCCTTCTTCATGGACAAAATTGGCAGCGAAGCCTTTATGGCTCTTGTTACCGGATTAGCTGTCTGGTGGTTTAAGTCAAGAGATGATACCAAAAATAAAGGAGCGTAAATGGACCCGAATATAATTATCGCTATACTGGGAACGGCACTTGTTACAGGGTCAGGATACACCATCTTGCAAAATCTGACCTGGATTACTAAAGTAACTACGTTGCAGGTAGAGGTCACCTCTCTGAAAGAAGCTGTTGAGCATATGGAGAAAAAAATACATTCCTTTCCATGTGATTTCACCATTCAGTGGAGAGGTGAAGCTCAGGGTGAGTTGGGCCGCCATGATGAACGCCTGAAAAGCGTTGAAAAACGAATTATTGTTGATAAAACAGGATAAGTGATGAACATGTCTGTTGCGAACAGTGAGGTTAAAATATCGAAATGGGATGGATTAAACCTTAAAGACCTTCGGGGCAGAGAAGCTGAGCTTATCGAGGACCTCCGCCATTCGGGGCGACAGATAAACCTCAGCGTCCCCGCGACGGCGGACAAGGTAACCACCTTCTTCCGTATGTTTACCTGCCAGAGATGCGGGGAGTGCTGCCGGACTGACGGCATTGTGCTATCGTCAAACGAAGTTGAGCGTAT
The DNA here is from genome assembly GCA_030689845.1 of Dehalococcoidia bacterium. Classification (GTDB taxonomy): domain Bacteria; phylum Chloroflexota; class Dehalococcoidia; order JACQUA01; family JACQUA01; genus JAUYHV01. The sequence goes on along the minus strand of JAUYHV010000233.1, from coordinate 673 downwards.
AGCATCCTTTCTCGGTATAAGTAGGAAGCAATTTAAGACCCTTTATACCTTTACCAGGAACGGTGGCCGCTTCATCGCGAACCCGTGTCCGTTCCTTCATAATGACAAGCCGGGTTGCGCAATTTATACCAGCCGCCCTCAGGTATGTCGGCTATTCCCTGTTAATACACCGGCTACAGACGGGATGCTGTATTGCAATAGCGCCTGTCCGGCAGGATGTCAGGCGGCTGTCAAAATTCTTGAGTACCAGGCACGTATTGCTACTAAGGTTGAAGTTCGGTATGTTAGTTAAAATTATCGGGTTGGACTATTTACCTAAACGGAGGTATTAAACATGGATACACAGGATAATAAAAAAATGGTAATTGGACTGGGAGCGGCTGCCCTGGCTGCTGGCGTCGTCATCATGGTGACTAGTAAAGCGAAGGCGGAACCAGATGGACGTGAGCCTATCGTTATAATATGGAATTGAATTGGATTACATTGAGGAGGGTATTATGCCAGTATTTTTTCAGGGACAAGCGAAAACAGCTAAAGCCAGGATAACGGTCAGCCCCTCAGGGCTATCGTGTTCAGCCGAGCTCTGGTTGAGCAAGGACGGGACAACCAAGCAGGCGACATCGGGTGGCAAAACGTTCACGTCAACCGGCGCCCCGCAGGACGTTAGCCTGCC
>JAUYHV010000225.1 GCA_030689845.1 Dehalococcoidia bacterium | reverse complement strand
CTCTACAAACTCAACAAACTCTATAAACTCGCCTTCTCATCCACCAGTATATTCCGGCGGAGAAGAGTACCGCCGCCAGGGCTGAAAAAACCGTGGGCAGTTCCGGGATGGCCGAGGCCGCTACGTTGAAAGAATCGTTGGCCAGCAGGCCGTATGTATCCGGGGCGGCAATGATGGTATCGTAATTATTAGGAAAGACCGAGAACCCGGTGTTGGGCTGCACCACGGCATGCCACAGGCCGGCCACGGCGTTGCCGGAGTCGAGGAGGTAGTCGCTGTTCAGGGTGCCTCCCGCCGCGGTTACGTTGTCCTGGGGGAAAACCATGAAGCCGCCGCTGACATCGCCGTCGTAGTAAGAGATGTTGTAGGTTGTCGATGTGGAAAAGGTGGTGCCCTTCATCCAGGCTGAGTCGCCGAGGGTGGTGTAAGTGTCGCCCACCACGGTCCTGCCGGAGGTAGTGTAGGAGTCCCAGGGGGCGGTGTAGGTCACCGTGAGCTTGGGCTTGTTTGCCGAGGCGTTCTCCTCGGTGTAGTAGTCAGTCCGGTATTGAGTTCCTGAACCCTCGGTCTGGTCCTTTATCACCCAGCCGTAGTTGGTGGCCGACCCGGTTATAAAAGCGCTGACGTCGCTGGTGACGGTGAAATTCATCCAACCCGCTGTCCCCGGCGTGGTGAGGCTGGTGGTGGCAGTACTGTTGAAAGCGGGTTGTAGTCTCCAGGTGACGGTCCCCTCCGCCCAGGTGGCGGTTATCCGGTGGACGTCGTAGGTCCGGGTGGAAGCCGGGACGGCCGAAGCGTACAGGGACAGGGTCGCCGTGGTGACCGTGGAGCCGGTGGGTATGGCGGGCAGGGTGAACCAGACAATGGCACGAGCATTCTTGGTCCCACCCCCGGCGCTCCAAACAGACATGGTCGTACTGCTGCCATAATTGGTATTTTGGCTTCCTTCCTCCAGCCAGCTATCAGCGGAAGCGGATAATGTCCTGGTTACGGCAACGTTCATCCCCGCCCGGGCGGGAAGCGGCTGCAGCAAAGGGGCAGCCAGGGCCGCTGCCAGGCAGGCGGCGATGAGGATTCTTCGGGCTGTCGGGGCAGGTTTCAAACCTGCCCGTACTTTTATCCGTTTTTTATCCATTTATTTATAAAGCCGTTTCATACCTTGGGGCAGGTTTCAAACCTGCCCGTACGGTGTATTATAGTGTCAGAAGCATAACCACCCGGGAAAAGACCATGCCCAGGAAGATGATCAGGAGAATCATGGTAACCGTTCTGAACCGGAGTCGAAGAGGAACAATCAGGCTGAACCGGTATTTATTATAGCATACGGGTGCGCTGACCTCTTTGAAGACCAGCAGCAGCACCAGCACCAGGGCGAAGATCAGCCCCACCTGCACCCCGGCGTTGCTGGTGAAATTGTCGTTGTAATAGACCATGGTGCTTATGGAACTGCTCATGGAACTGCCCATGGAGCCCATGGACCCCATTCCCATGACGGACGTGGAAAACGAGGCGAAGGACACGAAGCTGCTCCACACCTGGGGCGGGTAGGCGGGCAGGGACACGTTTTGGTCGTAGCTGCCGCGGCTGGTGGAGGAGGTCACGTAAAAACGCGCCTGGCCGCCAAGTTTCTGGTCGTTGATATAGATGTAGCTGTAATTCTTGCTGGAAAAGGGGGAAAGGAGGGTCCGGCCTATTTTTACCTTTTCGCCGTTAATAAACAGGGTATAAGCGGCCTCCTCGGCGCCGGAGCCCGGGTTGTTCAGGGTGAAACTGATAAGCATCGGCTCGCCTTCCCTGGGAACCTCGGGGAGAACGGACAGGGATAAAGGCTGCTGGCTGGAATTCTGGGCATGGGCAAAGATAGCCAGGGACAGGATGACCATCCAGACAATGAGGAGCCTGGCGAACAACCTGTGGTTTTCCCCCCGGTTAGCCTTTGCCGGGTTTACATTAACCGGGTTCATTCTGGACCTTCATATCCCTGTAAGGAGCCCTTTTTTTGAAGGAATATTCCGAATTCCCGTTTTCACGGGTCAACCGCGAGCGGCGCAGCAGGGCATTAATCCTGGCGATAAATTCCTTCTCGTTAAAGGGGATCTCCATGTAAAAGTCGGCGCCGTGGATAATGGCCTTGATTACGGTCAGGTCGCTGCAGCTTCTGCCCGTCATCAAAATCGGGGCGTGGCATTTCCCCCGGAGCTGGAGGCAGCTCTCCCAGGCATCCGGACCGGCTATTTCCTCATCCAGGACGATTATATCGGCAGCTTCGGTTTTCAGTTGTCGCAAAGCGCCGATGCAGCTCCTGGAACTGGCAGTGTCGAAGTTATTCCTGCTCAGGATAGTTTCCAGGTACTCCAGGTATGCTTTGTTTTCGGTTATTAAAAGGACTTTCTGGTTCATAGCGCTGCTTTAAATCAATCTTTTCTCTTGGTTTATATGAAAATAATAAGGGATGAAGGTAAAGAAAAAGGTAAAAACAGGTAAATATCAGGTAAATATTGGTAAATATTTCATGAAAAAATGTAATAAATAAATCCCGCCAGGTCCCGGGGAGCCTGTCGAAGGGCCTGGACACAACTATGAAGTATTCTCCTTTTTTAAAAGGAGTACCCCGCCTCGCGGGGGGAGGTATTAAATACCCTGTCCCGATTTATCGGGACACCCCTTTTGGAAAAAGGGGAATTAAGCGCAAGATATCCCCTCCTGGAAAGTTGGGTGGGCGGACACGGGGGTCCGCCCCTACGATTCTGGTATTTCCCATCTGCCGGTAGATTCCTCGTCCCGATATACCGGGGCGGAATAACGTGAAGTGATTGGGAAGAGCGGAAATGGGGGAAAGGGGGAAAGTTACTCGATTATTTCGGGTTTTTTGAACATGTAGCCGGCGCCGCGCTCGGTGACTATGAAGGTCGGGTTTTCAGGGGTTTTTTCCAGCTTGGCCCGCAGCCGCTGGACATAGACTTTAAGGTAATCGTCGGCATCGGTGTACTCGTCCCCCCAAACGTGGGAGAGGAGGGTGTGGTGGCTTAAAACCGTTCCCGCGTTTTTAGCCAGGTAGCTCAAAAGGTTGAACTCCGTCGGGGTAAGGTTTACCTGCTCGTTTCCCAGGAGGACCTGGCGGGACTGGAAATTGATTTTTAAATCTCCCGAGGTGAAGGGCCTGCTTATCTCGTCGGCGGCGTCGGGGGCGGAACGCCTCAGGACGGCCCTTACCCGGGCTAAAAGTTCGATATGGCTGAAGGGCTTGGTGATATAGTCGTCAGCCCCGTATTCCAGCCCTTTGACCGTGCTCATTTCGTCGTCCCGGGCCGTAAGGATGATAATGGGCACGTAAGAAAACGCCCGGATCTCCTTTACTACCTCGAGCCCGTCAATATCGGGCAGGCCGAGGTCGACGATAACTATGTCCGGGTTCTCTTTTTCCGTAAGCTCCACCCCCTTCTGTCCCTCGCTGGCCGTGGCCACGGTCACCGCAGGCCAGCGCATTTCGAAGCACATGGCGATGGCTTCTATTACATTGGGGTCGTCTTCGATAATGACTGCTTTCATATTTTCCAGTACCCCGATTCTCGGAGCTGCATTACATTGAACCGGGCCGGGTTATTGTGCTCCTGTTTTGTTATACATGTATATTTATTTTACTCTATTTGTCATGTTTGGCAATTATTTTACCGCCAGGCAACCAATTCCCAGGGGAATTCCATAGAATATTGTCAGTTGTGGTTTGCGGGTAAAACCCGGTAATGAAAACT
>JAUYHV010000220.1 GCA_030689845.1 Dehalococcoidia bacterium | reverse complement strand
CGAGTACCCGGTTATACCCCCAGGCGCCCTTGGGCGGGTAGGTTTTATAATGTATATTGGACAGAGTAAGGATGAATTTACCCACTTGAAATGAAAAAGAGCCATAAAAATATTCCCCGGAGATTTTCATGAAACAAATCAACGATTAAGCAAGGAGTTGTATGACCTGACCCGAATATGTTAATGCTTAAAAATAAATGAATTGAATTAACTTTTACCCGGAGGAAAAAATGAGGTAAGAACCAACCTTTAAGTGAGAAGCGCTCGACTATAGTAAATTTATTTTTGGAGGTAATAATGAAAGGCTTGAAAAATCACACTATCTTAACACTGGCGTTAGTTCTGGTCACTTTGCTTGTGGCATCTGGCTGCAAGTCATCTACCCCTGCTCCTCAGGCAACAAGGGCGCCGGCGGTAACTCCCGCTATGACTTCCGCCCCGGCGGCAACTCCTCAACCCAAGGCAGCATGGGAAACTAAATGGGAAACGACCCTGCAGGAGGCAAAGAAGGAAGGGGTGGTTTATGTGTACGGACCTCCGATGCCGGATGTGCGCACGGGCTGGGTGGACGGATTTCAAAAAGCCTATCCCGGCATTAAGCTGGATTATACCGCTTTGAGCGGCGGTGAAGTAGGCCCAAAAGTCAAGGCCGAGCACGGAGCCGGGGTATACAATGTCGATATGGTGGTAAGCGGGACGACCACGATCCTTACCTCAATACGACCAAATACCCAGCCCATAAAACCTTTCTTGATACTGCCCGAGGTTACTGATACCAAAAAATGGATGGAAGGGAAACTGGAGTTTGCGGACAAGGCCGGGGAAACAAACCTTGTCTTTACCTATGCCACATATCCGGCAATAATGTACAACACTGAAATAGTTGACCCTGCGGAGATAACCTCCTGGTGGGATATTGTAAAGCCGAAGTGGAAGGGCAAGATCAATTTGTGGGACCCGGCAGTCCCCGGCGCCGGGGGTTCCGCGACTCAATTGTGGTATGTTCATCCGGAACTTGGCCAAAAATACTTTGAGGCTTTTATAGCCAACGAACCTGTAATCATGAGAGACATACGCCTGCAGGTGGAGACGGTAGGCCGGGCAAAATACCTCTTAGCTGTTGCTCCCAGCACGACC
>JAUYHV010000218.1 GCA_030689845.1 Dehalococcoidia bacterium | reverse complement strand
CTTTATCATACCGGTCATATTCCGGTAATCACGGCGTCACAGGCAGGGACGCCTGTGCTACCCACAGCGGGGACTTATCACCTTCCAAACTTTTGATATATAATGCTTAATCTTTTTTAATAGATTTAACATGTCTCCATCAGCATTGTCAGGCATAAAGGTAATTGAATACGCCGATTTCATCTCGGGTCCGTTCTGCGGAAAACTCCTGGCCGACATGGGAGCAACGGTCATCAAGGTTGAAACCCCCGGCTCAGGCGACTCCAGCCGCCGTTCTGGCCCCTTCGCCGGGAACAAACCGGACCCCGAGGCCAGCGGCCTCTTCCTGTACCTGAACACCAATAAATCCGGCATAACCCTGGACCTGGAAGCGCCCGGAGGGCTGTCCCTGTTCAAAGACCTGGTAAAACCCTGCGATATTTTCATCACCAACCACCACCCCGGGGCTGCGAGAAAACTCGGCATACACTATGCAGGTTTGAAAAAGGCCAACCCCTTCCTGGTTTACGCCTCTGTTACCCCCTTCGGGCTGACCGGGCCGCAAAAAAACTACCACGGCAATAACTTTATAGCCTTTAATACCGGGGGCATGGCATCCTTCACCCCGGACTGGGTGGAAGACCACGGGAGCTGCCCTCCTTTACAGGCCGGCGGATACCAGGCCGATTATGCCGCCGGAATAGTCGCCGCCACGGCTGCCCTCGGCGCCCTCTACGGCCGTTATGCCTCCGGGAAAGGGTGCATGGTGGACGTATCGGAGCAGGAAGCCGTGGCCTTCGCCCTGGCGCGAAGCGTGTCTTTTTACACCTACGAGGGCATCCGCCAGGACCGGCAAAAGATTGAACGCTCCATGGAAAGCCCCGTGCCCTGCAAGGACGGCTACGTCGAACTGCATATCGTCGAGGACAACCACTGGCAGGCTTTCCGGGAGGTTATAGGCAATCCTGAGTGGACCGAGGACCCGCTGTTTAAAAACTATGCCGGGCGCTGCCACAACTGGAACCTCATGGAGGAAAACCTTACACGGTGGACCATGCAGCACACCAGGCAGGAGATTTATCACCTGATGCAGTCCCGGAGGGTTGCCTTCGGGCCGGTCAACAAGGCCGAAGACGTGCTGAGGTCGGAACACATAAAGCAGCGGGGCTGCTTTAAGGAAACGAACCATCCCCGGGCGGGAAAGCTTACCCTCCCCGGCGTCCCTTTCAAGATGTCGGCCGCACCCAACAACACCCCGGCTCCCGCGCCCCTCCTGGGCCAGCACAACCGGCAGGTCTACGGGGGAATGCTGGGACTTTCCCGGGAGGAAATAGCCGGACTGGGGAAAAAGGGGATAATATGAAGGCAAAATCAAATAACAATTTACCCCTCTCCGGCATACGGGTGGCCGACTTAACCTGGTGGCAGGCGGGGCCCCAGGCCACCGTTCTCCTGGCCGGTCTCGGCGCGGAGGTTATCCGGGTCGAAAGCCGGCAGCGTCCCGATATCATGCGGCGGGTCTCCACCCATTTCCGCGAGGACGACCCCGCAACCCTTAACTATTCCCCCCACTTTTACTCCCTGAACTACAACAAGAAGAGCCTGAGCCTGAACCTCACCCGGCCCGGTTCTGCGGGTATCGCCAGGGAACTGGTAAAAATATCCGACATCGTAGTAGAAAACTTCGCCGGGGGGGTGATGGAACGGCTGGGGCTGGGCTATGCCGCCCTGAAAGAAGTAAATCCGGGAATCATCATGCTGTCGGTAACCGGCATGGGCCAGACCGGCCCCGAAAAGCACTACCTTTCCTATGCCCAGACCATGCATGCCTTTACCGGGCTAACCTCCATAACGGGCTACGCCGGGGGGCCGCCCCGGTCTGTGGGTGCCTTCTGGGGCGACCATGTCTCGGCCTACTCGGCATCTTTTGCCGTCCTGGCAGCCCTGCACCACCGCCGCCGCACCGGGGAAGGCCAGTACATCGACCTTTCCATGAGCGAGGCCGTCATTTCCACCATCCCCGAAGTCTTCCTTGCTTACGAAATGAAGGGAGAGGTCAGCAAGCCCCGGGGCAACCGGGACGAACTCATGGCACCCCACGGCTGTTACCGCTGCAAGGGCGAAGATTGCTGGGCGGCCATCGCCGTGAGAAACGACATGGAGTGGCAGGCCTTCGGCAGGGCGGCAGGCAGCCCGGCATGGGCGGGAAAAAGGAAGTTTGCCCGCGCCGCGGACCGCCTGAGATACCAGGATGAACTGGATACCTTCATTGAAAGCTGGACGCGGGACCGCACAGCGCGGGAGGTGGTGGAGGCGCTCCAGTCCGAGGGGATCCCCTCCGGAACTTCCAGCGACCTGGACGGCCTGATAGCCGACCCGCAGCTACGGCAGCGGGGGTTTTTCATCCGCCGCAGGCACCCCAAAGGAGGCTACGGCCTGCAGCTCCGGGCACCCTGGAAGCTCAGTGATTATCCCCACCCCTACCAGCCTCCCCCCGACCTGGGGCAGCACAGCCGCTATGTTATCTGCGAACTGCTCGGCAGAACCGAAGAGGAGTTCCGGAAGCTGATAGACGCAAAGGTTATATATTAACAGCGGAAGGACGAACCCACCACCTCCGCTTATCCCGGTGGGTTTAGTTATACTCAAACCAACTTCGCGGTGAACGCCCCCTGTCATGCTGAGCGCAGTCGAAGCATCTACCTCAAAGGCATTCGTCGTCGTTATAAAAATGATAGTGAGTCGTCTGCACAATAGCGTCCAGACCCTCATCCCGGGAAGGCGATTTTAACTTCAAGAAAACGCACAGGCAGGGACGCCTGTGCCACCCGGGTGTGGAAAAACCGCTTTGCCGTCGCAGGCGACTGAAACCCGCCAGGGGAGGGCGGGCCTCCGTGCCCGTCCACCCGGGGTGGCAATCTTAGGGTCAAGGTACGCAGCTATTCCTCGAAGGCGTGGAGGGAAGCGTGCAGTGCCATGTTCAGGTTTACGCTGGCTACCAGCCGCAGGGTCTCCCTTACCTGATCCTCGGTGGCCCCCAGTGCCCGCGCCCGCTTGGCCAGGTTCTTTACTCCGCCCACGGAGCCGTGGGAGGCATCCAGGGCCATGGTGATGAGGACCCTGGTCTTTTCGTCCAGGGCATTTCCTTCCGCGGAAATCCTTAAAGCCGAAGCAGCCTTGTAGAACTCCGGGTCATATTTTTCAAGAGCGTCAAAGAAGAAGGGTTGTCTCGATGCCATGTCATTTACCTCCCGGTTATTTTTTTAGCAACTGTCCCTTAAAGACAGGTGATTGCCATTTATCGTATAATATGTCCGCTAAAAAGACAAACTCCTGATGAAGTCATCTTCATTCCAATCCGCGAACTCGCTGCTGCATGAGTTCATATTCCAAACTTATTAATAATATTTAGTAAGCCCTGTTTCCCGATACGAGTTTATTTGGGACCGAGTATTGCTGACAGTGTCCCTTCATCGAGAGATGCCTTTGAGTTGGGAATTACCGTTACCCGGGTGTGGTCACCAAACGATTTCTTTAAAGCGATAACATGGCGAGTTCGACCCTGCTCTGTCCAACCATCCCTCTTCAAAATCCTGATTAATTTTCTACCGCTTATAGCTGGAAGTTTAGTATATTTCACCATGGTCTTTGTTATGTCGCCGCAGGCTTCCGGCTTACTTCTCCCCTCCCGCATTTGTTTGTAAAAGTTACGGTAATAATATAACATTTTTGCAAGCGGCGGGCATATTTTGTCAACCCGCCGGCAGCAACCCCGGGCAATTCGCAAGCCCTTCCTGCAGAAAGAAGAATTTTATTCATGGAATACAAGCCAGAGGCAATAGCCGAAAGTCATAATACCGGGCTGGTGCCCACGGTATGCCAGCTTTGCAGCGGCAACTGCGGGCTGCACCTGCACCTCGATGGCGGGAAGATAGTGAAGGTAACGGGGATAAAAGAGCACCCGGTCAACAAAGGCAGGCTCTGCCCCAAGGCCCTGGCGGTGCCGGAACTGGTCTATTCCGGGGAGCGCCTGCGCCACCCCCTTAAAAGAGATGGCAGTTCCTGGAAGGAAATCACCTGGGATGAAGCCCTGGACACCGTTGCCTCCAGGCTGGAAACCGTCAGGAAGGAGCACGGACCCCGTTCCCTGGCCGTCACCTTCGGCATGTCTTTCCTTACCCAGGGCATCGCCACCATCGACCTGATAAGGCGTTTCACCGACGTTTACGGCACGCCCAATGTATTTTCCGTGGACAGCATGTGCTACAGGAGCCGCCTTATCGGCTACATCCTCACCGGGGGCAAGTACTATGTGGCGGACCCGGAGAATTCCCGGTGCATCCTGCTGTGGGGCAACAATCCCGAGGCCTCCTGCCCCCCGGTAGCCTGGCGTATCGCGGAAGCCAGGAAACGGGGAGCCGCCCTGCTGGTGATAGACCCCAGGCAGACCCCCCTGGCAAAAAAGGCCGATATACACCTCCAACCCCGTCCCGGCACTGACGGCGCCCTGGCCCTCGGCATCATCCACACCATTATCCAGGAGGAGCTTTTCGACAGGGACTTCGTCTCCCGCTGGGCGTCGGGCCTGGAGGAACTGAAAACGCATGCCGCCTCCTATAGCCCGGAAAAAACAGAAGCCGTAACCGGGGTCCCTGCGGAAAAAGTAAGGGAACTGGCCCGGGCCTTTGCCTCGAAAAAACCTGCCTGCATCGTGCAGGGCACCAACACCCTGGACCAGCAGCCCGACGGCGTCCAGAACTCCCGTTCCGTTGCCATCCTCCAGGCCCTGACGGGCAACCTGGACATCCCCGGGGGATTTATCTCTCCGCCGCGCCTGCTCATGAGGTCCCTGCGCCTGCCGGAACTCCTTGTAGAGCCCCCCCTTGGGATCGAGAAATTTCCCCTTTTCTACGAGGTCATGGGCAGGAATTTCGGGGAGTGCCAGGCCATGCTCCTGCCCGATACTATCCTTTCGGGCAAGCCGTACCCGGTGAAAGCCATGGTGGTCACGGCTTCAAATCCCCTGGTGACCTGGCCGGACTCGACCAGGGTAAGGCAGGCCCTGGAAAAGCTGGACTTCCTGGTGGTCATGGACATGTTCATGACGGAAACCGCCAAACTGGCGCACATAGTCCTCCCTGCCGCCAGCTTTGCCGAGAGGCTCAACATAGTGGACATGTTCCGCATTTCGCCGGGGCTGCCCTACGTCATGCTGAGGCAGCCTGCCGTAAAAATAACTGACTGTCGTTCTGACATGGACTTCTGGCTGGAACTGGCCCACAGGATGGGCTACCGGGAACACTTTCCCTGGGAAAGCCTGGAGGAGGTCTTCGACTACATGCTGGAGCCGGCGGAACTCAGCGTTGAGTCCCTGAAAAAGCATCCCGCGGGACTTTACTACGGAAAAACCAGGACCAGGGATTACGAGAAAAAGGGGTTCCACACCCCTTCGGGAAAGATTGAGCTTTACTCCGATACCCTCCTGGGGATGGGTCACGAGCCTTTGCCCCTGCACAGGGAGGACCCGCGACAAGCCCCCGGTGCGGCCGGGGGCGGCAATTTCCCCCTCCTGCTGACCACCGGCGCCAGGAATCTGGCCTACCTCCACTCCCAGTTCCATGCTGTTCCCCGGCTGAGGAAACTCGCCCCGGAAGCCGTTGCCGAGGTCAACTCGGAAACAGCCGCCCGCTTCGGGCTTGCCGACGGTGAAGAATGCCTGCTGGAGACGGTGAAGGGCAGCATAAAAGTCAGGATTAAAGCAGGCGGCGGTATCATTCCCGGAGTGGTCCAGATGTCCCACGGCTGGCCCGAAGCCAATGTCAACCTCCTCACCTCCCTGGAGCCGGCCGACCCCGTAACGGGTAATCCCGCCCTGAAAGTCCTCCCCTGCCGCCTGAGAAAAGCCGCGTAAATTTTAAAACCCCCGCCCGTTTTCCGGGCAGTTAAGGTCGTCTACACCGCTCGGGGAGGCAGACTGACTTTAAGGGGAACGCGCACCATCTCGTGGCCTTCCACTACGGCATGCAGGGAATAGGTGCCGTATTTTGGGAACTCCACGTTGTTAAATTCCATGGCCAGCCTGCCGATGCGTTCCGGCCCGGCGCCTTTCTGGGGTATATTGAATTTGCCTTTCAGCTTCGGGATGACGTCAGTCCCATCCTCGTCTATTATATCCACTTCCAGGTTCTTTTCCCCGGCCTCGGTGACGCTGGTCCTCAACTGGACCACCAGGAAAAAGTGGGGGTGCTTGTAGGGGACCTGGGGGGCGTAAATGGTATCGAAGCCGATACCCATGGCGTTGATTTTACCGGTTACTTCCGCGTAATCACATATAAAAGCGAAATCTACGTTCATGCTGTTATCTCCATATTTCAAATGCTGGGAATCTCATCAAGGAGAGCGGGGTCGAAGAATCTGTTACTGATATTGTTGACCTCATTATAATATTGCACTGTCTTTCTCGTTGGGGCAGGTTTCAAACCTGCCCGTACAATTATTTCCAGACCCTTCGACAGGCTCTCCGAGACGAGAGTCCCGATGTATCGGGACACGGTGACAGGTGAGGCGACGGTGGCGATTTGTTGTAGGGGCACGGCATGCCGTGCCCCTACGATGCCTTTTTCCGGGGAAAAAAGGAACGAATCCAGGAAATGAGACGCTTCTATGGTATCCCTGTCTCTCTCACAGCGGTTTTTCCGCCGCGGCGTTAACCCCCGCCACCCGCCCGGAGTAGACGCATTCCCCGATGTTGCCTCCGAGCTGGTAAAGGTGGGCAAAGAAAGAGCCCAGTTCACCGCAGGCGTACAGGCGGGGAATCGGACTTTTATAGACATCCACAATCTGCTGTTTCACGTTGTGCACCGGCCCGCCCTGGGTGTTGGTTATAATCGGCCACACGGGACAGGCGTAAAAGGGCGGCGATTCTATGGGCATCATAGTGCCCGGAGGCCGGTGAAAGTCATCTTCGCCGCTCTTAACCACCTCGTTCCATTCGGCAACCGTCTTTTCCAGCCGTTTGCCTTCCATCCGCCCCTCGTTATCCTCCCTTTCCGCCAGGGCCCGGGCCAGTTCCGCCAGGGTATCCCCGCGTAGGATCCAGCCCTTGTTAAGCTCGTCGGAATTGTCCTTGCTCCAGTTGTAAAGGGTGCCGCCGATGGCCAGCGGCTCGCCCAGGGGTCCCCAGGCGCGCCCGGTCTCGTCGAAGATAAGGTAAGAAGGGATGCGGGCATAGCCGGGCAAGTCCGGGTCGTAGATTTCCATGGCCCGGTGCATGGTGTCCTGGGGCCCCGGCTGGTACTCGTTCATGTACCTTCTGCCGAACTTGTCCACGACAATCCAGGGCATGCGACGCTTGGGGTTGCGGGGCCCGGAAAAAGGCGTCCTGAAGGCTATGGGGAACTCGGGGAACTTGAGGCCGTAGGAGCCGTGGACGTGCCACATGTGCCACAGGTCGGCGCCCACGTCCTGGGCCATGACGATGCCGTCGCCGGTATGGGTCAGGGGGGCCATGGCGTAAAAGGGCTTCCCCTGGAGGAACTGCATCTGCATCCAGCGGTTCTGTTCGAATCCCCCGGTGGCCAGTATAATGCCCCGGCGGGCCCTGACGGTGATTTCCTTTCCGTCCTGCACCGCTTTTAATCCCGTGATTTTCCCGGCGCTGTCCCTGACGAGCCTGGTCGCGGCCGTGGAAAAGAGGCAGGGCACGTTTCTTTTGTCCACGTTGTCCATCACCACCTTCATCATGTTCAATGCCGCCATCCTCAGGTGCTGCACCCAGGTAAAACCGGTAAAACCGGGGATTTCCGTAACCCGGATGCGGTAGAAAGCTTCCTGCCCGGGAAAGGGGTAAAGCCCCTCCCCGATGCCCCCCGGTATGGTGCTTTTGGATGCCGTGACCTTGCCGCCGTTCACCTCCGCCAGTTTCCTCATGTAGGGTTCAATCTCCGAAAGCCCCCGGGCAAAGGGGGCGATAAGGTTTTCGTCTATCCGGCCCCCTGAAAGGTGGGCCAGGTACCCGGCAGCGCTTTCAGGGTCGCTGACGCAGAGTATGGAGCCTCCGGCCAGGATGCTTAGCCCGCCGGGGAACTGTGACTTTTCCAGGATGATAACCTCTGCCCCGGCGTCACTGGCCTCTATGGCGGCTACCGCCCCGGACAGGCCGTAGCCGGCTATGATAACATCGGTCTCCCTGTCCCAGGTTACAGACATTTTCAGCCCTCCTTAACCTTTTGCTGCGCGTGTTCCCGGAAGGGGAACCCAACGGCTATTATAGAGTATACCCGGCGGCCATATCAAAATATGCAGATTTGTAAAGTGGGAGTAGTCCTTCCGGGGAAGGACTACACTAACCCTGCACATTTTCCCACGCCTGCACCGACAATCCCCTGACAGTAACTCGGACATGCTGAGGGAGCGGGACAGCTCCTGACCTTCAGCCGGGGAGCCCTCCGCCCGGTTTCTTTCTCCCTTTTTCGCTCTTCTGTCCCTTTTCCCTTCCTTGACAGGACACCCCCCGTAATAGTAACTTATCTGCACCGGATAAGTGTCACGAGATGCCCGGTTTCCTACTAAGTCAGGAGGTAAATCAATGGTTGAACGTGTTTCCCAGAGAAAGCGCGAACAGGAACCGCGGGAGCTTTTATACGACTACGGCATGAGGATGCAGAACGAGGCGGTGCTCCAGAGGTCCACGGGCAAAGTCATCATCAGGGGAAAGGACCGGGAATGGGAGCAAAACCGCCAGGGCCTCATCAAGTTCATGCTCTACATGACCGAATGGGACCAGGTGGGCACGCCGGGATGGAACATCTTCATCAACAACATCAAACATCACTCCGGCCAGCACACCCACCAGGGGGGCCTGGCGCTTTACGTCATCGACGGCAAGGGATACACGGTGGTGGACGGCGTCAGGTACGACTGGGAGGACGGCGACCTCATCCTCCTGCCCATCAAGCCGGGAGGCTGCGAGCACCAGCATTTCAACGAGGACCCGAACAGGCCCGCCCAGTGGATAGCCTTCAATTTCCGCACCATGGGCGAAGTAGTCGGCATCGGCAGAACCCAGCAGGCGGAACATCCCGACTGGGCGGTAAGCAAGCCGAAGTAATACGGGGCATTGTTTATTCAAGAAAGGCGGATGCCAACGGAAGACAACCCGTTTCCCGGGGAACTGAAAGGGTGGAACTGGGGGGCAAGCCTCCTGGGGGGCATCTGGGCGGCGGGCAACGGCGTCTGGATAGGCTTGCTGGCCTTTATACCTTACGTGGGCATCGTCATGAGCATATTGCTCGGGGCAAAAGGAAACGAGTGGGCCTGGCGGAGCAGGAAATGGGAAAGCATAGAGCATTTCAGGAAAACGCAGCGGACCTGGGCCTGGTGGGGGGTGGGTGTATCGCTGTTCGGCCTGACGGTATCCCTGGCATACATCAAATACGTTTTCTCCTCGTTATCCCCCATATTCGGTTTCTAACCCTTACCCCCAGGAACCCGGAAAAACCGGCGTTTTTAACACCCCGCACCTCCCGTTTGACATGCAGCCCCGTATTCCGTAAAATGCTTCTTTCACTTGAAGATGGAAGAATTTGTAACTATGTGCCCCTTCTCCGGATGCCACCAGGACTGTGTTCTGAAGGTGAAGGTGAAAGACGGGCGATTGCACAAAATCGAGTCCGCCGACATACCGGGGGAACCGGAGGAACGGCGTTCGTGCCTGCGCGGCCTCTCGGCCATACGCTGGGTGTACCATCCCGACCGCCTTAAATACCCGCTGAAAAGAGCCGGGGAAAGGGGTGAGGGGAAGTGGCAACGCATCTCCTGGGACCAGGCCCTCGACGAGATAGCGGCTAAGCTGCTGGATATCAAGGACAAGTACGGCCCCCATGCCGTTAAAATCATGCCCGGCGGCAGCAGCTCGGTAGGCGTCCTCATGGGCCGCCAGGCTGGTCTGCGCTTCGCCAATACCTGGGGAGCCGGCGGCACCTTCGAGGGCAGGGGTTATACCTCCGACGGCGGCGTTCCCGCAGCCTGCCTCCTCGTCCTGGGAGACTCGTACCAGAGCCACGACTGCCGGGACTATCTTAATTCGAAGATGGTCATCCTCTGGGGCGGCAACTCCGCCGAAACAGGCATCCCGGAGATGAAATACTATCTCAACGCCCAGGCAAACGGCGCTAAATTCGTCGTCATCGGCCCTTATTTCCACGCCACCGCTGGCAGGGCCGACCGCTGGGTGCCTATAAAGCCGGCCACGGATACTGCCCTGGCATTGGGCATGATTAACGTCATCATCCAGAAAGGCCTCCATGACCGGGACTATATCAGCCGTTATACCGTGGGCCCTTTCCTGGTGAGGAGCGATAACGGTCGCTTCCTCCGGGAAAAAGAGGTGAAAAGCGGCGGCTCGGACAGGCCGATGGTGTGGGATGGGTCAGGAGGAAGGGCCGTCCCACATGATACACGGGAAGTATTGCTCGCCCTGGAAGGGTCTTTCACTGTAAACGGCATCGAATGCAGGCCCGCTTTCCAGCTCCTGGCAGAACGGGCGGCGGAATACACCCCCGAAAAGGTAGCCGCCATCACCGAATTACCTCAGGAAACGGTAGTCGAATTAGCGGTGGAATACGCCACGGCCCGCCCTGCGGCCTCCAGGATGTTTTACGGCATGTCCCGCACCCACAACAGCAATATATCCCTGAGAGCCATCATAATCCTGGCTGCTATCACGGGAAACATCGGTGTCCCCGGGGGCGGGGCCTCCATCCCCGACTGGTCGGGGCATCCCTTCGACCTGAACAACAAGGGCGTTTCCATGCCTCCCGGAGCGCCGGGACAAAAGATACTGCCGGGTTCCCTGAACTCTATCCGGGGATGGGAAAGGATAAGGAAGGGAGAGCCTTACCCAATCAAGGCCCTCATGGTGAGCTACATCAACCTGATGCAGAACTACGGCAACGAGGACAATTACAGGGAAATATTCTCCAACATGGAGCTTATCGTAGCCAGCGACGTTTTCATGACCTGGACGAATAAATACGCCGACTACGTTCTTCCCGAGGCCTCGGTCCTGGAGAGGAACGATATCAATTTGAGCCACAACCACGTCATGATAATGGAAAAAGCCATCGAGCCCATTTACGAGACCAGATCCGCCCTGGATATCTGGAAGGGGCTGGCTGAAAGGGTGGGGCTTGGGGACTATTTCAAGGGTACCGAGGATGATTACCTCAGGGCGCTCCTGGATTCGGACGACCCTGCGGTGGCGGGGATAACCCTGGAGCGGCTGAAAAAAGAAAAGGTAATCAGGGCGGACGTGCCCCTGACTCCTTACGTGCCCTTCAGCGACAAGGTCTTTCCCACCGATTCGGGGAAGATAGAGATTTACCTGGAGTCCATGCTGGATTTCGGCGAGGAACTGCCTTTTCACAGGGAGTCCCTGGAAAGTCCCGCCACTGAACTGGGGAAACGTTATCCCCTGAGGATGCTCTCCATAAAGAAAAAATATTGGGTCCACTCCCAGTTGTGTAACGTGGACTGGATGCAGGAGATGGAACCCGAGCCCGTCATGGAAATCAACCCCGTAGATGCCCGGGCGAGGGGCATCGGGAACGGGGATATTGCGGAGGTCTTTAACGACAGGGGCAGGGCGGTTTTGAAAGCCAGTCTCACCCACCAGGTGCCTCCCGGCACCATCAACCTGGCCCATGGCTGGTGGCCGGACCATTACATTGAAGGGCACTATGCCTGCCTGCTGCACAGCATCGACGACCTTTCTATAATTATCCCCTCTTTGGAAGTCGAGAAAGTAATAAAGGATATCAAGGGCGCTTCCCACCTGATTCATTACGACTGCATGGCAGAAGTGAGGAAGAGGGAAGCCAGGTAATAGACATGACACATCCTTTGCACCGCGTCTTCTACCCCCGGTCGGTGGCTATAATCGGCGCCTCAGCCGACGAGTCCAAGCTGGGCTTTCTGTGCGTCCGCCACATGCTGCAGTGGGTATATGCCGGGAACATTTACCCTATCAATCCCGGCACGAAAGAAATCCTGGGGCTGAAAACCTACCCTTCTCTGGCTGATATTCCCGAGCCCGAGGTCGACCTGGCTATCCTGGTCAGACCGTCGGCGGTATCCGTGGATGCCATGAGGGAATGCGCCGCTAAAAAGGTAAAAGGCGTGGTGATGATATCCAGCGGTTTCCGGGAACTGGGGACGGAGGCGGGGCAGCAGCGCCAGTGCGAGCTGGCGGAGGCAGCCTCCGGAGGCGGCATTAAGATTATCGGGCCCAACACCATAGGCATGATATGCCGCAGTTCGGGCATCAACTGCAGTTTCCAGGATACCCTGAAGGAGCTTAAACCCGGCAACATTTCCATCGTGGCCCAGAGCGGTGGTACCTGCATGTTTATTGTCCACGCCCTGATGAACCGGGATGTGGGCGTCAGCAAGGCCCTGAGCCTGGGGAACCAGTGCAACCTGGGTTTCGCCGAGATGCTGGAATACTTCGAGGAGGACGAGGACACAAAGGTGGTAATCCTCCACATCGAAGGCATGGAAAATGCCGAGGAAACCCTGAGGGCAGGAGCTTCCCTGGCCAGGAAAAAACCCGTGCTGTGCTATAAAGTCGGCCGCTACGACCGTCTGGCCCAGCCCATAAAGTCCCATACCGGGGCCATTGCGGGTTCCTACGATGCCCACATGGCGGCATTCCGGAAGGCAGGATTCCTGATCATGGACAGTATCGAGGACATGGTAGATTCCGCCAAGGCCCTTGCCATGCAGCCCCCGGCCGCCGGACCCAGGTTCGCCGCCCTTTCCCCCCAGTCCGGCCCGGCTATTATCATCGCCGACACCTGCCGCCAGAGAGGGCTAACCCTGGCGGAGTTTTCTCCTGAAGGAAGAGAAAAACTGCACGCGGTGGTGGACCCCACAACTTACAAGGACAACCCGGTGGACATGGCTATCACGGCCACGCGTTTCAAGGACAGCGTGGAGACGCTGAAGACGGTGCTGGAAGACCCGAACGTGGACCTGGTAATCTGTTCCACCCTTTACCATTTCATTTATAACCAGTTATTGCAGGCGGCGATACACCTGGCGCCGGGAGCAAAGAAACCCCTGGTAGTGTGCTGCGACCGCCCGAAGGGGATTACCGTTCCCGAAGCGCCCGCCCTGGAGGCCGTCGGGGTGCCTGTTTACGACCTGCCGGAAAGGGCCGCCGTGGCCGCCGCCGCCCTGGTAAACTACGGCCGGGTGAGGAAAGGGCAGCGCTGAACAATGTTTATAAAGGAATATAGATAAAATGTCCAAACAATACGCGCTGCTGTTCGACCTGAAGAGGTGCATCGGCTGCCGGACCTGCACCATCGCCTGCAAGGTGGAAAACGACCTGCCCGTCGGGGAAAACTGGATAAAAGTGCAAACCCTGGGGGACCCTTCCCGGGACCTAAATTCCATGAAGTACCCCGCGCTGAAAATGAGCTTTCGACCTGTCACCTGCATGCACTGCCAGGACCCACCCTGCCTGAAAGCCTGCCCTGATGAAGCTATTTCCCGCGGGGAAGACGGCATCGTCTTAATAGACCAGGAAAAATGCACCGGGTGCGAACTGTGCTTGCCGGCCTGTCCCTACGACGTCATCCACTTCGACAGCGAGGCAAGGCTCGCCCGGAAGTGCACCCTGTGCCGTCCCCGCATTGAACAGGGCCTGGAGCCATTCTGCGCCCGGGAGTGCCCCGTGGGGACTATCCATTTCGGGGAACTGTCAGCTCCCGGCGGTGAGCTGGACCGCCTTATAGCCGGGCGCGGCGGATATGTCCTCCTTCCCGAAAAGGAGACAGTCCCTTCCAACCACTACCTGCCCGACCTGTAATTAAACCCCGCTCCTCAGGCAGGGCACAGGTTTGCAGGGTGGGTGAAGTACCCCTGTGACTGAAGGGAAATCGCCGAGATTACCGTCAGGTCTACGACGGTTCACTTTTCAAGTTTATTTAACAAACCCGGCTTATTTGCCAAAGATTAACATTTGTGTTAATATACCCATTAAGGAGGTCAGCATGGGCAGAATAAAATCGATTGGAATGGCCGAGGCAAGGCCAAAACTAACCCAGCTGGTAGATGAGGTTTCCGGGGGTGGAGAGCCATACCTGATAGTCTCCGGCAGCCGGGTGAAAGCAGTTCTTATCGGGATTAACCGGTATAACGACATGGTAGAGCGTCTGGAAGACCTTTCTGACACCGCGGAGTTGCTCCAGGCCGAGCTGGGACAGGAACCGACAATGCCTTTTGAGGAGCACCTTGCGAAGTCGAAAGAGCTAAAGAGCAGTGTATCGACTGGAAGTTAGCCACACTGCCCACCGGCAGATTCGCAGACTTCCCGCGCAAACTCAGGAGAGGATCCACCAGGTTATTACCCGCCTGGCTGATAATCCCCGTCCACCGGGTGTCAGAAAACTAACCGCAAGAGACGGCTACAGAGTCCGTGTAGGGGAGTACCGCATCCTTTACCAGGTAGATGATGGAGAAAAGGTGATCATCATCTACAGGGTGATGTCAAGAGGGGATGTCTACCGGGCTTAACCGTTATTAAGAAAAATAACGCATGACACCGCCTGAGGCACACCGGAATTTCTTAAGTTGCTCCAGGAAATAAAGACTTCAATAAATTTGATGCTTATAACTGTAATTGACTGTTACTCTTTTTACACCTTGTAAGCAGAGGTTGTGCGCTGCCGCAGGCCTAAAAGAAACTCCTGAACCTGTTCGTCTTCCCTGAACTTGGACTTATCATACCCGTCATAGTGGACAAGCTCGTCGAGCTTCCTGCGGTAGGGAGGCGCGGTTTTATAGGCGGGATAGCCGATGGGCACTATGGTGTGGACGCTTAAAACTTGAGGAATACCCAGGGCGTGCTTTACCTGGGGCTCCCACATGTGGTTAACGCTGACCCACTGGGCCCCCAGTCCCATGGAAGCAGCTGCCAGGTGAATAAGCTGAGTGGCGTTGGCAACATTTTTCAGGAAAGTCGCCATGGGGCCGCCTTCACCGGCATAAAAATGGGACGATAAAACCGTGGCCTGGAAGGTCCGCGGGTCGGCGCATACGACGATAAATACCGGGGCATCTTTAAAGCCGGGCTCTTCTTCCTGGCTGGAAACGCCCGGATGCCTGAATTCCTTAATCCTGGTCTCTTCAATCACCCGCACGTGCCTCCTGGACTCCTTGTGGGCCTGGACAATCTTATCCTTGAGGGCTTTGTCTTTAACTACAATAAACTCCCAGGGCTGGCCGTTGGCACCGGACATGGCCCAGCGGGCCGCGTCGAGGATTTTTTCTACGCTGCCTTCAGGCAAGGGGTCGGGTTTGAAACGCCGCACGCTCCTCCTCCTCCTGACCAGGTCCAAAAAAGCATCGATTTCCATGTTCAACTCCTTTTTAAAATAATTTCAGACCAACTGCACTCATTCAAATACTATACCCTGCCCCGATTCATCGGGGTGGGGAACCGCAGCCCCTTGACCAAAGGCGGGGTAATTCCCCGCCTGCGGAGCGGGGTATATTCACAGGCAGCAGGGGCGCCTGTGCTACCCCTTCTCAGGAACGCAGGCGCTGCAGGTTATTATTGTAATTGTCCATGCTGGCCGTCAGGGTTTCGATGGTATCGTCATAAAGCCCGACTTTTTCCATCTGGCCTGACTTGTTCAGGTAAGTTAAAAACTCCTGGTACCCTTTTTTGGTGTTCTGCAAGGTGTTGTCGAGGGAATCGCCGCCGAGGAGAACGCAAACACTAACCCTGTCGGTCCTCTCCTGCAGCCTCGTAATCAGGCACAGGCTGGCCTTCAAATTGGGGAACTTAGCCTTGGCCCAGCTGTCGAACCTCTCGTTAATTACCGTGTCGGTAAGGACATCGGAGAGCCTGTCCGGTATCCTGATGAGCAGGTAGGCCACCAGGATATTGTCTTTTTCGACAGGGGCCATAGGGAGGAGATAGGCGCTCTCCAGTATATTGGTTAAACTACCGAAAATCTCCATGCTTCTTCCCACGCCCAAACAGGGCACGTAAGCCTGGACTCCCAGGCCTTCACTAAGGCGGGCAACCCTGCTGGCCCCGGAGTGGCCTATGTCCTGGCCCAGCATTTGCATCAGGGCTATAACCAGCCCATCCAGCTTCAGTTCCTCACCCTGCATTCCCACTCCCGTCACCTGCTGCAATTCGTCGTAGTTAAGAACAACGATGACATCCACGTTAAGCTGCCCCTCAAAATTCAAAAGGGAAGAAATCCCGTAATAGGCATTGAAATGGTTGTGGTTGGCCTCGGCTTTGGCGGGGGTGATGGCAATGGCAAACGTATGGGCCTCGGGATTTATTTCCCTGCACCGGGAAACAATCACAGGCCCCGCCCCGCTGCCCGTGCCGCCGCCCATGGCAGCCACTATGATGATATTCTGGCCTTCTTTTACCTGGCTGACGCCTGCATTAAGTAAAAAGGGTTCCAGTCCCTCGTCCTTCATGGACACCCTCCTGCCGACGGTACAGTACAGGCCTCCCCCGGGGGGGTAATCCTTAAACGTGTATTCCTTTGCCCGTCCCTGGGGTGTCTTAACCCGGCTGGGAGCCTTTTCCTGGGGGGAATCGAAGGTGAGGTACACCGTCCGCGGAATTTGGACGGTTGCAGATGAAAACCCGCCCATTATTTTCTTTCCGGCGGTCCCGATGCCCACGAATATTTTTTCTGCTGAAAATTCAAAGGTCAGGAGCCTTCCCCTCAGCCTCTTCAGGAGAAGGTCGAGCTCTTCTTTATATTCAACCAGGGGAAGCCCGCAGATGGCGCACTGTTTCTTATCAACAGGGTTAACATGCCCGTTGACACAGGATATTTCTGTCATCTATTTATATCCCCCCAGCGTTGCTGAAAATATGTTTCCACCTCGGCAACCATTTGCTGGTGGATAGCAGCCACCTCTTCGAGGTTGGTGTGGTGCAAGAGTGAGGAGGCAAGTTCCCTGGCCTTTTTTAGCCCGAATTTCTCCTCCACGATAGGGGCGATGAGCTCCATTTTCGAGGCGGTCTTGTATAATTCGTCCGGTTCATTCAGCCCCATGAGCAGGGCTACTTCACTCACCAGGGCGGTATACACATAAAAATACTTCAATTCCGGCAGACGGGGCAGGCCCTCAGTCTCCAGGGTCCCGTCCAGGTCACCGTCGTTATGCTTACCCAGAAGGCGCCCTACGTATTCCAGCAGGTAAACTCCGCCTTTTTCCAGCCTTTCAATGTCTCCCCTTTCAGCCAGTTCCTTGAAGTTAGGTATCCTGATGTCCCTGTCCTGTCCCTGGGCTTTGAAAAAGACTTCAATATGCTGTTCCAGGGCCTCACTGGACTCTTTAAGCAGAGCCCGGTTGTCCTGGGACGTGGCCGTGCAGAGCCTGTAGAGATGGCGGTTCAACTCCCATGCGCCCTTCAGGGTCCTTCCGATGTAACTCCTGTATGAATCCAGCCTCTCTTTTCGCTCTTTCTCCGCCTCCCAGGCCGCCCTTTCCTTTTCCTCCTCCTCTTTTTTTTGTTTCCGCTCCTGGACGAAGGTATCAAGATATTTCATTACCTTCTCAGCTTCGTATATGCTGCCGAACGTCATTATCCAGTTAAAACTTCGTTCAGCCTCTTCAGTACCCGCTAACTCCAGCGCCCCGTTCCTGGCCAGTTGCACGTCTGCAATGCTGCTGAGGGGCAGACGTTTCACCAGGGACCGGGGGAAAAAGAGAAAGCCCTTTTTATAAAGGAGCATGAACTCGTCGGTGAGTTCCAGTTCCCCCCTTTTAACCCCGGGATAATTTACATCTGTTACGGATATTATTATCTTATGTTCCATATCATCTCACAGGACTAATCATTATCCCTGTACCCAGTTTTTTTAGCATGGATTTCCTTCTGATTTTATCCCTCGGTATGGGTTGTAATAAGGCTCCGGTGGCTGTCAAAGGTTACTTTGTCGATGTTGTTCCTGGCGTAAAGGGCAAGATATCGGTGGGCATATTTTTCCCTGACCGGCAGCTCCTTCGCGTAAACCGTGTCGTTCTTTTCCAGCTTAACGCCGATAAGGTATTGAATATTGCTGTAACTGATGAGAAACTCGTTCTCGAAAACGTATTGCCTTATCAGGCTGATCCCTTCCCCGATAGCCTGAAGGGCCAGTTCGATGTTCATCAGCCTGCTGGCCAGGGAAGTTTCCTTGGGTTTGGCTTTCAGTTGTTCCTGGACTCCCTCCAGCCTGTGAACAACCGGGTCGTTTTTCCCCCAGTCGAAACCCCTGGGCACCTTGCTTTCTATTATTTTCACCCGGTCGGAAATTATCTCGAGAAGCTGGGAAATTATTGATGCGGTTACATCTATAAGCTCCCTGATGTCTTTAACAAGCTGTATTAGAATAGCAAACGACTTATCTCCCTGTTCTGACACAATCATCTTATCCAGGGTAGGTTTCAGGTACAACAGGGTTTGAATAAGCCCCTCGTTACCCACCATCCTCATGGTCGTAATAGCATCGTCTCTTATTATTTCGTCCCAGGTTTTAATGACGGCCGTAATCCTGGGGGCAAGATTCAGGGCTGCCTGGTGCAGAATATTCCCCATATTGGAAAGCTCGGAGAGCATGGAATCAATGGCTTCCAGGCTGCGGCCGATTTCCACATAGTTCCGGGCGATATCCAGTCCGAAGAGCTGGAACTCCTGGTCCACTTCCTCGTTAATAAGAACGTGAGTCTCCTGGCCCACACCTAACAGGTAACGGGCAAGCCTCTCATAAGCTCCGTTGAGCTTTTCCTGCTCCTTCAGTGCCTTTTCGATGCCCATTGCAGATAACTCGCTTACCGAAAGGCCCGTAAACGCCTCCATCCCGAACAGGCCGAATTCCCTGGTGCGGGAGATAAAGGAAGAATATTGTTCCAGGTTTTCTTTATAATACTGGAACAACTTTTGCTCTGATTTCTCGCTGGAACCCTGGAGGTCGTGCTCCAGCTTGACGAAAGAGCCAATCTTGTCCTGGAGATCGCCCGAGGGTATCTGGTTCACCGAACCCTCGATATAACCGAGTTCCTGGTTACTGCTCTGGAGAATCTTCTCCTCATCGAAATAATCAATTTGTTGGGCATAACCCCGTATTGACGAAAGCTTTACCTGGAGGTCCCCGCTCATGCTCCCTATGCGCGGGAGCAGCCTGTTCAACCTCTGCCGCAGTTCCAGGGACATGTCCCTGCTCCTCAGCCAGTACTCAATGGTCGAGCCAGCCAGCCCGATACCCATAGTGGCAACAATCATGAGGGTGACGGTATTTGAATCCAGGGTTGTGGTATAGGCAAACCCCCCCTGAAGGACAGAGATGGGCACCAGAAAAGCAACGTCGGCAATGACGAGGGAAAGAGTGGGCCCTATCCACTCGAGATGGTACCTGGTTCCCAACTCCTGGGCCTCAAGCCAGCGGTAAAGGGAATGGGTGATAAAAGCCACAAAAATGCTGAAGATCATGATGAAGTACAGAACGAGGCCGAGGAGCCTGCCTACAGGCTGCGTCGTGGTAAATGCCGCGGATAAATCGGTGTTCCTTACAAAAAGGTAATAAATTCCCAGGAATTTCGCCAGGTCTACGTCAGTTCCCGGGGCTGCCCTCAGTTTGTCGAATATAACGGCCAGTTCAACGGTAAATATTGGCGGCTGCGGTTGGAAATTAACCTGTTGAAACAGGGGGACTACCTGGGAGGCAGTGTCTAAATCAGCGCCCCTTGCAAGAAAAGGAGTATAGATAGCCAGGAAAACCAGGGCGGCCAGGGGACTGCCGGTCCCAATGCCGCGGGCACGGAAAAGTATAACGGTTATAAGCAAGGGGATAGACATGAAATACAGCGGCGTGAACATCAAACCGGCGGCTATCACGCCGGCTGCTACGGGGAGACAGGCCCCGGTCCGGTACAGGCAGGTAAAGGTTGCGGCGAAAAATACCAAACCGGCGACCACCACGATAGCCACATGAAAACCGCCCTGGTAAAGATACCCGGGCATGTTAATAAAAAACATTACGGCAAGGGAAAGGGTAGGAGACCGGTAAGCCAGTGCTCCTACGGCCAGGGCCAGGACTATGGCAAAAGAGGTGGGATAGAATGGGAGGGCAAGAGAAAATAAAAAGGAGGCAAGGGCAATAAAAATGCCTATGAGGATGCGAAGAAGGATAGAGCGCAGCCGCTCTTCTTCCTTCAGGAAATCAATTCTACTTCCCTCCATGTTTATACCCTGTCTGAGCAATTACTTTTTTTAGTAGTACCAGGCCCGCCGGACGGCAAAACAGCCCGCCGATAAACCTTCCGGGTAATTAATTCAGGACTTGGCAGCCGGGGGAATCTGGTTTACTCCGTCGGCTAAAATGCCCTGCTCCAAAAGGTAGGAATGAGCCAGTCCCCTCTCCGCCTTGGACACCCTCTCATATCCCTGCTTGATATCGGGATACATGCTCAGGGCCGATGGCCAGGCATTTGCCGCCACCAGTAAAAACCTGATCTCCCAGGGTTCATCAGATTCTATTTGCCTAATAAATATGCTGCGTGAAACGTCCTGTTTCACGTAGCCTGCCAGGGATGTGAGAACATCCTGTTCCAGTTCCTTGTTCCATATTCCCGGAGGAGCCACGACAGTGAACCACAGGAATTCCGTTTTGTAATCAGTGGTGAGACCGATGGTTTCAGTCGACTTAAACAGGTTGAGCACGCTGACGACGTAACGCCTTAAATGAGCCCTGTCAACTATCTCATTCAAAATGCTTTCCCGGTTCAAGGCGGCCTCGTCGTCCTTTAGAATCCTTTGTACGATTTGGAGTTGCTCTACCTCGGTAAGCTCCGCTGTCCGGTCGTAAAATCCCCGGTCGCGGACCATCTCGTTTCTCTTGTCATAATACTTGTTGGCCATCTCGCCGATCTCGGGGAGCAGGCGGCGGTAGTCCGAATTTACATCGAATTTCTTCTCGATGTTGGAATACTCTTTTATCTTACCAGTAACCCTGTCAAGTTCGTCCTTGGACTCTTCGAGGTTAACCCGTAACATTTCCAGGTTGTGCTTGATGTCACCGAGGCGCCGGGACAAGGTCTGTTTCTTTGCCGGAGTTGTCCAGAACTTTATCTGCCTGTTTTCCTTTTCCAGCCTCCTCTTTTCGTTCCCTGCCGTAAGGATTTGCTCATCAATGAGGTTGCATATTTTCCTCTTTTCGTCTTCTTCCAGGGTCAGGATGCGCCGTATTTTGACCAGGTTGGTCTGGTACTCATCGACGTTCTTAAGCTCTGTCTGGAGGGGACTGAACATGGAAGAAATCAGGGAAAACAGGACTACTATCTCCGGATTGGCGATCCGGCGGACGGTGGTGAGAATCTGGGACTGCTCCTCTGATTTTTCCGAGGATTCATAAAACCGGATAAGGTGCTCGGACAATTTCTTGCATTCCAGCCATTTTTTCAGCTGGTCCATGTACTGTCCGACCATTTCGGCCAGGTCGATGACATCCCTGACAAGCAATACCTGCGTCGGAGTAAGGGCCTGGGTGGTCATCAGGTCGCTGGGCAGGTTTTCCAGCATGTCGGGTATCTTGGTGTAATACTCGTTAAACTTGGTGGGTAAATCAATTGCGATATTGTAGAACTCCATTAACTGGCGGTTGATCCTGTACTCCAGGGTACCCTCCGCCGCGTCCATGCCGATAGCCCGGACCGACTGGTAAAGGTCGCTCAGCTGTCCCTTAATCGAGGCCTGGGCGCCGCGTAAATACACTATAAAATCAGTTTCAATGGCCCTGTCCTCGTAAATGAGGTTTTTCATGTCCTCTTCGAACTTGACCGGCTCGTACCTGTTCCTCTGGATGAGCCACTTCCTGTATATCTCTGCCAGGTCTCTGACACATATGTCGAGGGTGCGTTTCAACCCGCCGGTATCCGAAGCCTTGGCCCCCCAGAAGATTTCCTGCTTTTCCTTGCGCAGGACCCGAACCTTGTCCATCCTCGCCAGGTAACTCCGGGTCAATTCCATGAACTCGCTCACGGGGTAGGAAACTTTTATGGTGCAAATCGTGTGCAGCCATTTTTTCCCCATGTCCACGTTATAGCCCACCTGTCCAAGGAGATCGGTGAGGTCGAAGTTCAGCCCTTTTACAAGCATGTCGCCTATGGCGTCGTCTATGATGCGGTGGGCATATTTAAGTCCCCGCCCCTGGCTGTCCGCGGGTCCCAGGGGTATCATGAAAAAGGTGCTGAAAGGGTTTTCGTAAAACTCGCCGTAGTTGGCAATAGTATTATCGTTAACGCTTTTCTCTATCTGGTAATTAAGTTCCATGAGGGAAGCATAGGCAGACGCGCCACGGGCGGGCGGGTCATCCCCGGGGCATGGGGCAACGCAGAAACCCATGATAGGTGTACCCCTGCCGACCCTCCTCCTCACCTGGCGGCAGAAATCCATAGCTATACCGGAGCCCGAACCACCGCCTAGCCCCCAGACAATAAAAATAGCCGGCTGAACAGTCGAGCCCACCATATGCTCCATGAACCCGTCGAGGGGTTCCCGAATAGAACCGAGCATGTAGTAATTTTGAAGATATATCCCTTTGGCCAGCGACCTCTTCCTCCCGACACCGCCCGCCAGGTCAGGTATGTCCAATGCTGAACTAAGCCACGGCTTGAACCCGTTGGGGAACTTTATATTCTCCTTGCTTACGTAATCGGGATAGTTCCTTATGAACTCAAACATTGCCTCAGGCTTGGAAAACTTAACAGACTTCGCAGTTAAAAATATCCTGTCCCGGGGAATGTTCTGCTGTTTTAAATCCTCCAGCAAGTCATTATAAGCTTCCAGCAGGGCATCAATCTGGGAATTGGCTACGTCCAGAGCCAGAAAGGTGACTTTTAACCCTTCTTGCCTTAGAATGGGCATAATCAGCTTCCTGTTCCTGATAATTGACGCCAGGATGTCGCAACCCGTGCCGCCTAAGCCAATAAACTGGGGAGCATAGTCCCTCTTCTTTACCGTTTCTGCCATAAAAGGTTACCTCCCTGATATCCTCTCTAATTCCTCTTTTGCTTTCTTTAACTCATCAATCAGGCCCCTGTCTCCGAGCCTGCTAGCTCTGATGTTTATGATATCAAGCCTTTTGACTTCATCCTCCAGGGCCTGCCTGGTATATCCTATTTCACCTTTTGCCCTGAACATCATCATGAAGAATAATAGTGCCAGTATTCCTAAAAGACCCGCCCCGCCGTATACAATCAGCAAAGACCGGGGAGATTGAGGCCAGCCCCTGTTCGGTATCTCATTCAATATCTCGATGGCGAGGTCCGGATGGCCCTCGTCCGCCACGGTCTGAGCCCTGGCGATCACTCCTGTAATCAATTCAACGTATTTGGGTTCCCCCGTCTGTTCCTTGAGCAGGGTCTGTTTTTCTTTCAATATAATAGTGTAATTTTCAATAGCTTTGTCAATAACTTCTATGCTCTTCGTTTCAGAAAGGACGCCGGAAGCCAGGGTAAGATGCAGTAAAGTGATGGGCCTTCTCAGGTGGAGTTTCGGTATCCTGGGAGCTTCGACAGCAGCCTCAAACCCAGGCAAGAGTCCGGGTACACTCGACGCCGGGTTAAATAAGACGGGTTGGGCTACCGGTTTGGCCGAAAAACCAGGTACCGGCAAATAGGTTGCTGGTTTCGGGGTCGCCGTTGGAGTAGCCCCGGGAACAGCCGTACCCGTTGGTTTGGGGGTGGCAGTGGGAGTGGGGGTAGGAGCAGCCGTCGGCACAGGAGTAGGAGTAACCTGTATTACCGGCGCCGTCTGGGACACGAGGCTGTCTTTAAGGACAAGCTCGGGAGTGGTGAAATCGGAAGGGACAATGCCCGTAAGGATAAAGCTGGCTTTTCCCGGCTCGGAACGGAACTGGATTTGCCTTCGCCCCGGAGCCCAGGTATTCGGGTTAATGCCCGCGTAATCCCCCTTCAGTTCCCAGAACTGGGAGCCGAATAATGACAGGTCCGTCTCCAGAAAAACTATCTCTTTAACACCCTGAGCGATCTCCAGGGTGAAATGGACCTTGTAGCTGGACCCGGCCATCAGGGGAGCGACGGCATTTTTACCGTCTATCGTCTGGACCTCAAATTCCGTCAAACTGACCCTTACAGGACCTTCCTGCGCCCGGGCCGGTGTTGCGCCGGGAAGTAAAGGGGTAAAAAGGGCGACCAGCATCAAAATTGTTATAATGATCCTTCCTCTATATTTTAGTCCATGCATTTAAAACCGCCTTTTATCTCAGGTAATAGTTCTGTAATCATACCCGGAATTATGTCAATGTTAAAGTATTCTCGCAAGCATGTCAATACGGTTTTGAACGTGCAGGGTTTATTCTATAAAACCCAGGTATTTAATTACCTGAACCCGGCGCACCCTATTATAGATTGGGATTCAAAATAAGTAAACAGACTGTGATATGTTGGTGCCTTCCAATCTCCCAGTAAAAAGTTTCCAAAAGTATTTTTTATTACTTAATCGCCGTTTCATTATTATTAAGAGCAGATATTTAATCCGGGACTCTTAAAGGTATTTTTTCATGAACTCTTGACTCCGGAAATACGGACTGCTATCATCGTGCAATAAAGAAATAAAAAGTCCGGCTTGCAAGGATATCTATGAAATTTGCAGAAAAAATAACTGCCGCCTCCCTGGATAACAATTCCCTTTTGTGTGTAGGACTCGACCCCGACCCGAACCTGTTGCCCGGGGTTGGCATTCTGGAATTCAATAAAGCCATAATAGATGCCACTTCGGATGTCGTATGCGCCTATAAGCCAAACCTTGCCTTCTATGAAGCAATGGGCATGGAGGGCTGGGATGCGCTGAAAAAAACCGTTGAGTACATCCCCCGAAATATCGCGGTAATAGGAGACGGTAAGCGGGCGGACATTGGCAACACCACGGCTGCCTATGCCAGGGGACTATTTGAGTTCTTCGGATTCGATGCCGTAACGGTAAATCCGTACATGGGGTTCGACAGCCTTGAACCTTTTCTGAAATACGCGGACAGGGGCATTTTTATCCTCTGCCGCACCTCCAACAAGGGTTCGATGGATTTCCAGTCCCTGGAGTGTAAGCCTGTTGCAACCGGTGCCGGAGTGGACACAGGTTCCAGTCCCCTGTTTGAAATCGTCGCGGAGAAGGCGCGGTTGTGGAACAGGCATGGTAATATCGGTCTTGTTGTGGGGGCAACTTATCCGGGTGAACTACAAAGAGTCAGGCAGCTTTGTCCTGATATGTGGCTCCTTATTCCCGGGGTGGGTACGCAGGGTGGAGACATGGAAATAACAGTAAAATACGGTATCGATGCCGGGAACAGCAGGGCAATAATAAATTCCTCCCGGCAGGTTATTTACGCTTCAAAAGAGGATGATTTTGCCCGGGCTGCCGGTAATATGGCGCGGAAATTGCGAAACAATATTAATTCATTCCGTCCAAATTTCTGAAAAGGTGCGGAATGACTATATCAAACGTTCATAGTTCCGCAAAGCAAAAGGTTAAATAAGAAAAAATACTTCTATCCGGCGGTTGTCCCCGTCAGAACCATCAAGAACCGTTTTCCTCTTCTCTCCCTTTTCGGGGGGTTACAATAGTCACACTTTCGAGCTTTATTCACCCGGTAAGGCCAAAGCTGAGTTTTGTGTTTAACAGGTGGCGTGAAAGCCCGGTTTAAATGTGGTTTGCTCTAATAGCAGAATTTATACTATTTCGAGTTCTACTTTTTCCTTGGTGTCCGAGCGGGCCACCATAACGTGTAACAGGGTTCGCATAGCTTGAGCCACTCGTCCCTGGCGCCCTATGACCCTGCCTTTATCATCCGGAGCCACCTGCAATTTTAATATTTTGCCATTGTCGGTGTCTTCTTCGCTGACAACAACCTGGTCCGGTTCGTTTACAATGGACTTAGCGATGTACTCGATGAGTTCTTTCATTCTTTCTCCTCAGTTTCTGGCGGTGATTCTTGAATTTCTACTGACTCTACCTCAGCTTTGACCGAACTCTCTTTTTCGGGAACACCAGATTTGAATTCCTGCAAAATACCCACTTTTGAAAGGAGCCGGGCCATAGTTTCCGTAGGTTTGGCTCCTTTCCCCAACCAGGCTATGGCCCTGTCTTTTTCAATAACGATGGTTGGAGGATCCGTTAAGGGATTATAGTAGCCGATGATTTCTATAAAGGCGCCATCCCGCGGTGCTCTTTCATCCGCTACTACTACCCTGTAATTTGGCCTTTTTTTTGCACCTGTTCTTCTGAGACGAATTTTTACCATTTTTGAACCTATCTTTTATTGTAAATTATGAGTAGCTATCAGAGTTGAATTCCTAAAGCCCTGTGTATTATGCTCTAAGGGAGAAAAACTGTCAATAGTCGAACGAAAAATCCCTGGATAACCTGCCAGATAAGGGTGATCAGGCTTGTATTATCTCGGTTCCCGTAAAGGGCCCTCCTTGTGAAAATGTCTGGAAAGTTATATTTCCAGGTGGTTAGTCCTTTGTAGAAAAAGATGATAACATAAAGTAGTTTTTCCTGCCAGTGTCGTTAAAAAAAACAGGGGGAGAGTACCATGAAACCGGTCAGGTATACAAAAACTCTGGTAAACAAGTATCTAAGGGAAGGGTTCTGGACAAATGATACTATAGAGAGTTTCTGGGAAAAAAATGCCGCCCTTTTTCCCGAGAAGGAAGCGATAGTGGACAGCACCAGGAGATTGACGTGGCGCCAGGCAAAAGATGAAATAGATATTCTTGCGGCGGGCTCTGTGGCCATGGGCATCGCCCGGGATGAGGTTGTCGTCGGCCAGGTTGCAAATATTATTGAAAGCGTTACCCTGCGCCTGGCCATGGAAAAAGCGGGAGTCCTTTACCTTCCCGGAGTTTTGTCATGGAGGGAAGATGAAATAGAGCATATATTCCGCACCCTCAAGGCAAAAGCTGCGGTCATACCCTGGAGTTACGACGGGGTTAATTTCGGTGATATGTACGGGAACCTTAAGAGCAGGCTACCGGACCTGAAAAAGCTTATTTACTGGGACGATAAAGCTCCTCCGGATGCCCTTACTCTGGCGAAAATGACGGTGAAGAACCATCTGAAACTTTTGGCGGAGGTGAAAAAACGGACGTTCTCCAGCGTGGAAACCTCAAGCATCAATGCGACGTCGGGGACCACGGGGCTGCCCAAGCTGGTTGAGTCCGTTTCGGCGGCAACAGTCCTGTTCGGGAAGGTAGTGGCCGCGCGTTTAAAAATAACCCGGGAGGATATCGTTGCCAGCATCGGGCCCGTTCATTGGGGGCCGGGTGTAGGGGCGGTTTACAGCGGGGCTGCCCAACACGCAGCTAAAATCGTTCTGCTGGAAAAATTTAATCCCGAAGAAGCGCTGGACCTGATCGAAAGGGAAAAGGTCACTGTGGCGGCGGGTTCCACCGCCCAGTTAATTGCCATGGTACGGAGCCCTGCTTTTAAAAAGGAAAAGCTTGCCAGTCTCAGGACTTTCTACTGGGCCGGGGCACCCCTCCCCTATCCCATTGTCCAGGAAGTGGAGGGTAAGACGAGTTGCCTGCTGACCAGCGCCTACGGCGCCATGGATGCCGGCTATTTTGCCTGCTCCGGAGTCGATGATTCCGGGTTAGTGCGCAGCCTGACGGTGGGAAAACCCCTGGACGGCAACGAGTGCGTAATAGTCAACACCCGGGGTAAAAAAGTTCCAGGGGGTGAAACAGGGGAAATATGGTTCCGGGGGGCCTGCTGTTTCCCGGGATACTACAGGGACGAAGAAGCTGTAAAAAGGGGCTGGGGGGTTCGGGGCGTTAGGGGCTGGTACCGTACCGGGGACGTCGGACAGATGGATTCAGAGGGCAATTTGCGTGTCCTGGGGAGAATTAAAGATGTAATAAACGTTGAAGGTAAACCCGTATATCCCGCGGAGATTGAGAATACACTGCTTGCGCATCAGGATGTTTACAACGTTGCTGTGGTGAGCCTCCCCCGGGGGGAAGGGGCCGTGCCCCTAGCCTATGTAATCCCAAAACCCGGAAGAGATTTTACATTCGATAAAATGTCTGCCTATCTCAGGGAACAGGGCATGGCAGATTATAAAATACCCCATCGGCTGGAGATAAAGAAAAACTTTCCCATGTCGGGCGACGGTTTAAAAGTATCTAAAAAAGACCTGGAAGAGCAGGCAAAAAAACAGTGACCGGCAGCCGGTGACTGAAGTCTCTTGCCCTCACCCCGAGCCCTATAATTATACTTTGAGCCAGGTTGTTATCCAGCCTGAGTCTCGCCCATTCAGGAAGGCGATTTTGCAGGATTTCAAGGGGTGTAGAGGGAGACCGTAAATTTTAACTTTTGTGGCGGGGGGGGGGAAATTAATTTTGCCGATGTCGAATTAAGTTCATAAAAAGTTATTTTTTCAGGACGATGTTGTCTATTAACCTTGTCCTGCCGAATTTTACCGCCAGGGAAACCAGGGCGGCGCGGTTGATAACCTCCAATTCCTCAAGGGTTTCGGTATCGGCGACACTGACGTAGTCGATAACGGCCAGGGGTTCTTTTTCAATAGTTGTCATCATTTCTCCACGTATCCTGTCAGCGTTACTTTCCCCGCCCGCCCACAGCTTGTCGGCCGTGGAGAGCGCCTTCCACAGAATAACCGCTGCTTTTCTTTCCATCGGATTGAGATAGACGTTGCGGCTGCTCATGGCCAGTCCGTCAGCCTCCCGGACCGTCGGCACTACCACAATCTCCAGGTTCATGTCCAGGTCGCGGACCACTTTTATTATGACTGTCACCTGTTGTGCGTCTTTCTGGCCGAAATAAGCCCTGTCGGGTTCCACGATGTTGAAAAGCTTGGTACAAACCGTGGCTACACCACGGAAATGTCCCGGGCGCACCGCACCTTCCAGCCTTTCGGTGATTTTGCCCGCTTCAACCCATGTATCAAAACCCGGCGGATACATTTCGCCTGCGCCGGGAATAAACACGGCATCCACTTCTTCCCTTTCCAGCATGGCAAAGTCCCTTTCGGGGTCGCGTGGATAGGCGGTAAAATCCTCTTTGGGGCCGAACTGGGTGGGGTTGACGAAGATGCTGGCAACGGTGTGGTCGTTACCTTTGCGGGAGTTGCGGACCAGGACAAGATGCCCTTCGTGGAGGTAGCCCATGGTAGGAACGAAACCGACCTGTCCCCGCATCTGCCGCCGCAGGGCTTTCATATCCCCTATCGTTTTTACTATTTCCACGATCTGCCCCTTGTTAAAAAGGTATTAAAGTTTTACAGTTCTTCTCCAGTCACCCCTGACAGGCTCAAAAACAAAATCGCATAATTCAACTATCCGTCAATCTCTGAATTCCGGCTCCCGCTTCCCGGCTTCCCTTTATTCAAACGACGGCGTTGATTTTGTCAGTTCCGCCAGGACGCTTTCGTCCATGGTAATGCTTTGGGCCGGCGTGGGGAAAGCACCCCCCTTAACTTCCGTAATATAGGCGGCAACGGCTTCCTTGATCGTCCCGGAAAGCTTTGCATATTGTTTTGCGTGCCTGGGGACAAAATCGGAGTAAAGCCCCAGGAGGTCGCTTATAACCTGCACCTGTCCGTCGCATTCTTTTCCCGCCCCGATGCCTATAGTCGGAATGCTTACGCTGCCGGTGATGATTTTAGACAGGGAAGCAGGCACTGCTTCCAGCACAATGGAAAAAACCCCGGCAGCCTCCAGGGCTTTGGCATCCTTGATGAGACGTATAGCGGCATCGGGAGTCTTTCCCTGGGCTTTGAATCCTCCCATCTGGTGTATAGATTGGGGAGTCAACCCGATATGGCCCATGACGGGAATTCCGCACTGGACTATACGTTTTACTGTTTCAGCCACGTTTTCTCCTCCCTCCAGCTTCACTGCGTGGGCGGCTCCTTCCTGGATAAACCTGGCAGCGTTCCGGAGAGCATCGGCCGTGCTTATATGATATGTCATGAAAGGCATGTCGCCTACAACCAGGGCGTTTTTTGCTCCCCTTGTGACCGCTTTGGTGTGATGGATCATTTCATCCATGGTAACGGGTATGGTAGATTCATAACCCAGCACTACCATTCCCAGGCTGTCGCCAACGAGGATTAAGGGTATTCCAGCCTCATCAACAATCCTTGCCATTGCGTAGTCATAAGCGGTGAGCATGGTGATTTTCTCTCCCCTGTCCTTCATTCCCTTTATGTCATTAACCGTTATTCGCATGACACCCCCCTCGAAAATAATTAAATGCCGTTAATTTAATCCAAATATTAAAAACCGTCTGATCATTCCATACGGGCGTAAGTTTAGCTCGTCAGGAAATTATCTTTGATTCGAAAAGGCTGTCCAGTTCCTGTTTCATCCGGCCGTTTCCCCCGACCCTGGTTATTTCGTTGTTGCGGTCAACGTGGACTATTGTGGGAGTATGGGAGCGGGCTTCTTCCTCGGGAACGGAGGCATAAGATAATATTATTACGGTGTCGCCCCTGGCGGCCAGCCTGGCGGCGGCCCCGTTGATGGCGATTTCCCTGGAACCCCTTTTCCCTTCAATGGCGTATGTTTCAAACCTGGCGCCGTTGTCCACGTCCAGGACATGTACCTTTTCAAA
Source organism: Dehalococcoidia bacterium (assembly GCA_030689845.1). GTDB lineage: Bacteria > Chloroflexota > Dehalococcoidia > JACQUA01 > JACQUA01 > JAUYHV01. The sequence continues at coordinate 1,017 of JAUYHV010000218.1, read as the reverse complement.
AGGCAGTATATCAGCCGCTTCCATCAGGTCAACATCTATGCTGATGCTTCCCTCGTAGTCCACATCAACCTGGGTCACGCGGGCCCGGTGAATTTTGCTTTTCAACATTTCTCTCACTGGCGGATACCTCCTTGACGGGAAGTTTTTACGAAATATCTCATATTCTTCAGCCCGGATTTCCATGATGTGGGGCAGCCGGAGAGGCAAAAAGGTCTTGCAGTTCCTTTGCCCGTTCTTCGTTGATACGCCCTTTTGCCAGGGAAACGGGTATGGTTTGCCTGCCCAGTTCCCGGTAAGTCCCGAGAACGGACGTGGTTTCTGCCTCCAGGGCAGTTAGGTGTTTCTTAATGGTGCCAAGATCGCCCCGGGCGATGGGGCCTGTAAGGCAATTTGGCAAACCGACGTTTTCAATATTATTCACGGTGCCGCGAACCAGTGGAAGCAAAGCGCGGGTAGCCTCCGGGGTCGATATGCCGAAGCTTTGCCAGAGGTCGGTAGCCAGCTTGACCAGGGTTACCAGGTAGTTGCAGGCTATGACAGCCGAGGCATGATATAAGACCTTGTTTTCCGCTTTGAGCACTACCCAGTGCCCGCCCAGTTTTGTAGCGATGTCTTTTAGCAAACCCAGGAGAGTTTCTTCGGCTTCCAGGGCAAAAGTGGAACCCGGCAGGTTTTCTATGGCGTGGTCGATGCTGGCAAAGGTTTGCAGGGGGTGGATGCAGCCCACAGCTGCGCCGCTTTTCCTGGCTGGTTCCAGCACTGCCGTGGAATCGGCCCCGCTGCAGTGCACCACGCTCTGTCCCAGGCGCCACGCCGTTTGAGACACTACTGCCGGGATGACGTCATCGGGGGTTGTTATGAACACCAGGTCCATCCGGTCTGCGATTTCCTGGCTGCTGCGGTAAATACGGCAGCCGGGGGCTCTCTCTGCCAGCCTTTCCGCTGAAGGGATACTGCGGCTGTACACACCTGCGACGGTGTACCCCTGCCCGGCCATTGATGCTGCCAGGGCGGTGC
>JAUYHV010000211.1 GCA_030689845.1 Dehalococcoidia bacterium | reverse complement strand
GTAGTGTCTCATAATTGGCCTTACAATCTTTGTCATTCCGGGCTTGACCCGGAATCCAGTCTGTTGCTCTGGATTCCCGCTTTCGCGGGAATGACACCAATGGCACCGCAAATTGTAAAGAGATATTAGAGACACTACACTGGCTGCCGGCTGAATAAACAAACTTGAACTGGTTCCCGCCGTTCTGGGATAATTAGAAATTAATTGACATCATATTGCATTCGAAGAGGTGTTTACCCGGTGACCATACCCATTTTTCCCGAATTCGCCCCCATCGCCCTGGAACACAAGCAGGAGATAGACCAGGCCTTTAAAAACCTGGCGCCTTCTGCTTCTGAGATGACCTTTACCAACCAGTTCATGTGGCGGTACTGTTACAATATCAGTGTCAGCAGGTTGCAGGGCTTTCTTTTATTCCTGGCGGAACCTTCGGAACAAGAGCCCTTCTTCTATCCGCCATGGGGACCCGGTGACACCGCGGGTGCGGTAAAACAGTGCCTCGGCTATTTGGAAGACCGGGGCGGAGGCCACCTGGAAAGGGTTTCCCGGGACTTCGTAGAAAAGCGCCTGCAGAATGTCCCCGGGCTTGAGATTGCGCCGGACCCTGCCAACGATGACTATGTTTATTCCAGCCGCGACCTCGGTTTACTGCGGGGCAGGCGGTTCGCCAACAAACGGAACGCCTTAAAGCAATTCGAGGGGCAATATTCCTTTGAATACAGGCCCATCGATAAGGAAGGCATAAGGCACTGCCTTGAATTGCAGGACTTCTGGTGCATAGAAAGGAATTGCAAGGAGTATCCGGGCTTGCGCCAGGAAGAGCGGGCCATCAAGGAAGCCTTTAATAATTTCGAAGACCTCGGCATAACAGGCGGGACCATAATGATTAACGGGCGGGTTGAAGCCTTCGCTGTGGGGGAAAGGCTCAACGAAAATACGTTTGTGGTGCACCTGGAAAAAGCCAACCCCAGGATAAAACAATTATATGCGGTAATTAACAGGGAGTTTTCCAGGCACGAAGGAGTAAATTACACTTATATCAACAGGGAGCAGGACCTGGGGGAGAAGGGATTGAGGCAGGCCAAGCGGTCCTATAATCCTGTATTTATGGTCAACAAATTCAGGGTGAAACTTAAAAAATAGCCTCCATTTTTTTTAAAACGGACGGCTATTCACTGCTTTGCGCCTCAAATTATAAGCATGGCATCACCGAAGCTGTAAAAGCGGTATTTCCGGGCTATAGCTTCTTCGTAAGCACGGCGGGTAAGGTCCATGCCGGCGAAAGCGGAAACGAGCATGAGCAGGGTGGACCGGGGCAGGTGAAAATTAGTTATCATGGCATTTACCACGCGGAAGTGGTAACCCGGCAGTATGAAAATGTCCACGTCACCCCGCCAGGCTTCCCAATCCTCCTACCCTGAAGCGTCCAGTCTCAGAAGTTCACTCCATTGTACCTTTTAATGTTGACAAGTCACCCCGGGCTATCGTCCGGCTATTGTTGGTTAGCCAGCCATTCTATCTGCAAATTACAGACGGGCTTGACTTTGCGAAACTCAGGGTCACCGGTAACGAGAGAAGCATTCTTGATTTGCGATAAAGCAGCGGCAAAACAATCAGCATAAGCTATAGGGCAATCCATTTTCAGATGGGCTGCCGCTAAGGTAAGGGTGAGGTCAACATCGATAATGGCGATAGGTAACTCGTCAATCCGAGCCAAAGTCTCCTGGGCTTTGGAAAGACCTCTTTGACGTTCTACGATATAAATAACCTCGCCCAGGTTAACCACGCATATGTAGAGGTGACATTTACCTTCTTTCGCCGCCTCCAGTAGTCTACGCACCTGCTCGCTCCCAGGCTCACCTCCAAGATAGGAGAGAAGAGCATAACTGTCCAGAACATATTCACCGGCTTGGGGCGAGCTATTTTCCACGTTCTTCATCTTGCCGTCTTGATTTTACCAGTTCTTTGACCAGCGATGCCTTGCCCTTTAGCATACCTAACGAATTTTTGATTGGAGCTTCAGAAGCCGGTACGATAGAGATAACACCACCGTAATCAATGACGTGAACTCTGTCGCCCTTCTTGAGACGATAGCGCTCACGCAACTCCCGGGGTATTACAACCCATCCCTTTTCTGAAAGCGTTGATGTATTCATAAAACTAAACCTATATATCCTTTCCAACATTTAGTATATACCAAATAGATTAAAATATATACTGCTTGATTCCAGATAATTAACCAATATGCGTATGTATTGCCGATTGAATGTTTCGGAACCACGGAAGGTTTTACCTTATAACAGCAGCATGGCATCGCCGAAGCTGTAAAAGCGGTATTTCCGGGCTATAGCTTCTTCGTAGGCACGGCGGGTAAGGTCCATGCCTGCGAAAGCGGAAACGAGCATGAGCAGGGTGGACCGGGGCAGGTGATAATTAGTTATCATGGCGTTCACCACGCGGAAGTGGAAACCCGGCAGTATGAAAAGGTCTACATCACCCCGCCAGGCTTCCAGGGGTATTTTTTTTGCGGCTACGGCTTCGAGAATACGCACAGTGGTCGTGCCGACCGCTATAATGCGCCTCCCCTCGGACATGGCCCTGTTCAGGGACAGAACCGTCGTTTCCGTGACAACCCCAAATTCCCTGTGAATAGTATGGTGTTCAGGCTCTTCCTCGCTTACGGGCCTGAAGGTATCGAGGCCTATGTGAAGGGTGGTAAAAAGGACCTCAACCCCTTTTTCTTCCAGGTCTTTCAGGAGCCGGGGTGTAAAATGGAGGCCGGCCGTAGGGGCGGCTACGCTGCCGCTGATACGGGCATAAACAGTCTGGTACCGCTCCTGGTTTTCCAGGGATTTTTTTATGTACGGCGGCAAAGGGATCGTGCCCAGTTCGTCCAAGTGGCTTTCATCGGACAGGCGGATGGTTTTCATTCCCCCCGCCCCGCTTTCCTCAACTTCTCCGGTCATAACCGGAGCTTTGCCTCCACCGGCGCCTGTTCCCCTGTCTCCATCCCGTAATCCGTAAAATTCTATGACGCTGCCTGCCCTCAACCGTTTGGCCGGTTTTACCAGGGCTTCCCAGAGTCCGGGTTGAAGGCGGCGCAGGAGTAATACCTCCACCTTCCCTCCCGTACCTTCTTTCTTTCCGGTAAGCCGTGCCGGAATGACCCGGCTGTCGTTGAACACCAGGACGTCGCCCTTTTTTAAGAAACCGGGCAGTTCAAAAAAGCTGTGGTGGCTGACGGTTTCATCCCGGCGGTCCACTACCAGCAGCCGGGAATGGTCGCGCGGTTCGATGGGAGATTGGGCTATATACTCCGGCGGGAGGTTATATTCGAAATCGGAAGTCTTCATCACAAAAGTGTTCCATCAGGAGGGAATGCCGCTCCAACCGGGTAGATTACTTTTGGAAAAAACGCAACCGGCGTTACAAAACCCTTGGTACCAGTTCATCCGTTTAAGCATGAGGGCTGCCCTTTCCAGGTTCGGATACACGGGAATCCCGGCAGAAAGCAGCCTTTTGACCAGTTCGTCTCTTTCGCGCTGCAGCCTGCCTGCCGGCAGCACAGCAACAAAGGGCTTGTTTGTTTTGCCTTTAAGATTAATAAGCCTGTCGAACAGCTCCTTGAATTTTTCTGGTGAAAGCCATGAACACAAAAAGTCGAGGACAGCCTCGAAGATAACAACATCTATATTCGGGTCGGCAGCCGCCAGTTCAACAGCCCTGTTGACCCGTTCCGGGTCCCCGTGGGCCTGGCTGACATCCACCGGGTTATGCAGGATACTTCCCACAACGCCCAGCGTGTCCCCCAGCAGGCGGCGGGTCTCCGGGGTGAGAGGAGGCACTTTTAACCCCGCACTGGTACAGACATCCGCGGCTACGACACTCTCACCGCCTCCCCCGTTGCTGAACCCCGATAGTATGGTTACCCTGTCTCCCGGCAGACGGCCAAGGACCTGGAAGCCCAGGAGCAAGTCCACCATCTCCTCCAGTCCGTTCACTTGTATCACCCCGGCCTGTTTTAATGCCGTACCCCAAACGTCCGCTGTGCCTGCCATGGAACCGGTATGAGAAGAAGCGGTCCTGGCTCCGGCGGCTGTGGTTCCCCCTTTCCACACTATTATGGGTTTTTTACGGGAACCGGTTTTAAATAATTCCAGCAGGCGTGTTCCGTCGTGGCTTCCTTCCAGGTAGGTGCTGACGGTTTTCGTTTCCGGGTCATCCAGCAGGTAACCCAGGAAATCGAGGCTGTCCAGGTCGCAGCCATTGCCGAAACTGACCAGCTTGCTGAAACCGACACCGCTGAGGTCGCCCAGGTGGGCAACCCGCAAAGAAAGGGACCCGCTTTGCGAGACGAACCCAGCCGAACCGGGGGCTACAAGGATGCTTTCCGGCCCCAGAGGCAGGTTTATGGCAGGACGGCTCACACCGACGCAGTTCGGCCCCACCAGGCGAAAACCCCATTTCCCGGCCTTTTGTGCCAGCTGTCTTTCTTCTTTTTTCCCTTCTTCGCCGGAAATTTCGGAATACCCCGCGGTGAAAAGCTGGACAAGCCGCACTTTTTTCCGGCCGCATTCATCCAGGACTTTCAAAACCCCGGCTTTTGGCACGATGACGATAACGTTATCTACCGGCCCGGGGATATCTCCAAGGCTGCAATAGGCTTTCACTCCGAATACTTCCTCGCAGCTGTTGTTTACAGGGTAAAGCTTGCCCTTGAACCCCGATTCCAGTATGCCGAGAAAATAGGCAGACCCGGCTCGGCCCCTGTCTTTAGAGGCGCCGATTACCGCGATGGATCGGGGATTAAAAATAGCGTCCAGTTCTTTAAATTTTTTGTTGTCCAAACGACCCTCTCAATTAAGCCCATTTACCATTGAAACCAGCGAAGGCGATGATGACAACCGGGCTGTACACCTGTAAGTAAGGCTCGGTTACAGCCTTATTACTAAAAGAGCGCAAAGAGGGATTATTTTTTACGCTTTTTATTCCGAAAAGGTCGAAACCCCGGCTTTTTGCTCTATGATAATATGGGGCCTGCTATTGCAGTCCCCATACATTTTACGGTTACAGTGAATCTTTTTAGAACAGGTTGGTGATTTTCCCTGTTTTCAGGTCCACATCCACAGGGAAAAACGCGGGCGTAGAAGGAAGTCCCGGCATGGTGGGGAAGGCGCCGGTCAATGGGTAAAGGAACCCGGCACCCACGTTGGCCTTGATATCCCTGACGGGCATCCTCCAGCCTTTCGGCACATTCAGTAGAG
>JAUYHV010000207.1 GCA_030689845.1 Dehalococcoidia bacterium | reverse complement strand
GACGAGATGATAATGAGGAAAGACTACTGGGTACATAAACTCCCGGGAGGCATAATCGGCGAGACGGGACCCCACCCCGTCTACAAGTCGATTGCTTTTATTGGCAACGTTAAGGATGCCGAAGTTTTTGCCTCGCGCCGCCTGGAACACCCCTGGGCGCCTTTCGATGAGTTCCGCATTGACCTGCAAGGAGAGAAAGGCTACAGCTCAATAGTTATTTCGTACAGCAGCCACCGGCGCGCTTCCACCATTGACCTCATGGGTATGGAGGGAACACTGCACCTCGACCTCCTGAGTATGCTCCTCATTCGTCACGGTAAGGACGCGTCAATGAACCCGGTTGCCCTGGCCCGCTACTCTCTGGAAACTGCTGGCAGGATGTTAGGCGGAGTGGCCGGGAATGCTCTTAGGGTACTGACCAGGCAGGGCGAATTTTACGGGCACAATGCCATCATTAAAGATTTTGTCGACAGTGTCCTCAATGATACTCAACCCCCGGTAACTGCCGAGGAAGGCAGGGAGACAACCAGGGTCCTGGAGATGGTTGTAGCTAAACTGCGGGAGAAATACCAGGTTGACTAGCACCTGGCCAAAACACCATGAAACAACCTTCAATAACCGCCAAGGCAATTGGACTGCTGCCGGCATTACCCGAATTCTTAAAGACCTACAATTTGCTTAAGAAATCGCAGTGGTGGAGTCGGGAGCAACTGGAAGAATACCAGGTACGGCAACTGGGCCGAATCCTCAATCATGCCTATGAGAATGTCCCTTACTATCGAAAAATCTTTGATGAGCGCGGTCTTAAACCAGACAACATCCAGGATTTTTCCGATTTACAGAAACTGCCCTTTCTGACAAAAGAGATTGTCAAAGATAACTTGAATGAATTAAAGGCCGGAAACTACCACGCGGACAAATTTGAATATGTAACAACAGGCGGTTCAACCGGAATCCCCCTGGGTTTCTACTATGAAAAAGGTGTTTCAAGGGCCATAGAGTGGGCATTTATCAAATCCCTCTGGGAGCGTGTTGGCTATAACTTCCGCGACAAATGCGCCATCATCAAAGGCTATGTCGTCAGCTCAGCCAGTACCGGGAAACTCTGGGATTATTCATTCTTCGGCAGATGGTTGATGCTGTCATCTTATCATATGACCGAGGACAACCTGCCACACTACATCCGGAAAATCAGAGAATTCAAGCCCGGGTTTATTCAGGCTTTCCCTTCGGCGGTTACCATTCTGGCGCGATATATGAAAAGCAAAGGCGTCGAACCTTTCCCCAGCGTGAAAGCAATCCTCTGCGGCTCGGAGAACTTCTATCCATCGCAGCGGGAGTTGCTTGAGGATACTTTCCATTGTCGGGTCTATAGCTGGTACGGCCATGCTGAACGCGTCGTGCTCGCTGGAGAATGTGAACAAAGCGCTGATTACCACGCCTTCCCCGAGTACGGGATTACGGAGCTGGTAAGAGAAGATGGCAGCCCCATCAGTAATGACAATGAGCCTGGCGCCATCGTGGGAACGGGACTAACCAATTATGCCATGCCCCTCATCAGGTACAAAACCGATGACCTTGCCGTCAGGAGCAGCATAGTTTGCCCATGCCATCGAGGATATCCTATGCTCAAAAATGTTCAGGGCAGATGGTTGCAGGAGTTTATCATTACCGGAACCAACAGGCCCATCTCCATCACGGCCGTCAACATGCACTCCAATGTTTTTGACAATGTCGAGCAGTTCCAGTTCTATCAGGAAAAGAAGGGGGAGGTTGTTTTTAATATTGTCAGGAAAGACAGTTACACCGAGAGAGACACCGAATATATCAGGAGTGAACTCCTCAAAAAGCTGGGGGATGATGTCAGGCTGGAAATCAGCTTCGTTAACCATATCCCGCGTACCGGGAGGGGTAAATACCGCTTCCTGGTTCAGAAATTGCCGGTTGAGTTTGGAAGCTCGGCAGTTAGTTCCGAAGACGGGGAGTAAGCTTGATGATTGAGTTGCTGCTCGTGAAACCATTCGGCTCCATATGGAACTTGAAGCGGCTTTGTCAGAGAACCCGCCTGCCGATACTGAAAAGACTTTATGCCAGCATCTATAACCTGTACCAACATAATAATGGCAGCTCCATTGCCTTGGAATCCGTCTTCAAAGGGGAACCATGCCTGCCGCATGGAACCAAGGGGATATTTATCTCCGGAGGTGCGGAAATCGGCAAAAACTGCGTGATATTCCCGCAGGTAGTGGTGGGGTCAAACGCATTGTCCGATTCAGAAACGGCTGGCGCACCGCGAATTGGAGACAACTGTTATATAGGCGCGGGTGCCAAGATTGTTGGAAAAGTCAGAGTTGGTGAAAACGTTCGAGTTGGTGCCAATGCAGTGGTCTACCGGGATGTACCTGATAACTCGGTCGTTACTTCGGGAGAACAAACAATTACAACTAGAGACACACCACTGGACAATAGGTTCTATAGTTACATAGGAAAATGGGTGTATTTTGACGATGGCAAATGGAAACCGGTCACAGACATCGAGGTATTGAAGAAATTAGGGGAAATATGAATGGACGGAAGCCGCTAATAGCTTTCCTGGGTTCACTGCCGCCGCCTGCTGGCGGATTCTCCGTAGGTCTGCAAAGATTAACCGAAGGGTTGGAAGCCGAAGGCTATGACTACAAGGTTTATGACCTGCTGAATAAAAGAAGAACCAGTCCTGGTGGCAGTGAAAATATAGGAAACCGGTTGTGGTGGTTGCTCCGGTACTTTCTTTCTGCCGGGGAAGACCTGATCTGCTGTCACTACCTAGACTGGAGAATACGTACTGCCGTAGGTATGATGGCTTTACTCGGAAAGAAAACTCTAATCTCGATAGGCGGGCAAAGCCTGAGCGACTCCCTGGAAAAGGGAAGCTGGTTCCGTCGAAAGCTTATCGCGCTTGCTTTGAGGCATTACTCGTTTGTCATCGCGCACAACCATGCTATCAATCAGTTATGCCTCTCGCTGGGAGTAAAAGACGAACGCCTGGCAATCATCCCCGGATTCATACCCCCCCGGCTAAAAGAGTCAGACATTGCCGCCATCCCTCAGGAAATAGGGGAGTTCATGGCGAGCCATAACCCTGTAATCACCGCCAACGCCTTTGATACCGTTTTTTACCGCGGGCAGGACCTCTATGGCCTGGATCTGTGCCTGGACCTATGCGCCCGCCTGAAAGACGCTTATCCCGGTATTGGCTTCGTTTTTTCCCTGTCACGGGTGGGAGATAAAAGTTATTTTCACAAGATGATGCAAAAGATAGCCGAAAATCATCTGGAAGATAATTTCCGGTTTGTCACCGGCGATTACCAGTTTTACCCCATCCTGATGAAAAGCCAGGTATTCGTAAGACCCACCAATACGGATGGGGATGCCGTTTCTCTCCGGGAAGCCCTTTATTTCAAGGTGCCCTCCGTAGCCAGTGACGTTGTTCCCCGTCCGGAGGGGACAATCCTGTTTAAGAACCGGGATATCGATGATTTGACGGAGAAGGTAAAAGGGCTTTTGGATAACTATGAACAACACAAAAAAGACCTGGACTCGGTACGCATTGAAGACAATGCCGGGAAACTAATTGAGGTATACCGGAAGGTGCTGAGCCGCGGGGAGCGGTGAGAAATCTGCTGGAGAAAAGAAGTGGAAGATTTCAAGGTACAGGATAAAGCTAGCAAAGATTTCTGGGACGAAGCCTGGCAAGAAATCTCTTACGGAAAGTATCACGGGATTGAAAAGTACCTGGCGATAAATAGAAAACTCGATGGATTATTCAAGAGATTCCTCGCTAAAGGTGATAAGAGCATTTTAGAGATTGGTTGTGCCAGGGGTAAATACTTGATTTACTTTGCCAGAGAATTCGGATACTCGG
>JAUYHV010000195.1 GCA_030689845.1 Dehalococcoidia bacterium | reverse complement strand
AATAAGCGTAGACATTTTCCTGGTTGTTCAGGTACTTCCCGCATTTTATGGTATCGTTGACGATAACATCCAGGCTGTCTCCGGGATAGATAGGAGTGGAAAATCCCCACCCTGCCATCCAGGTAGCGGCACCGTCCTTACCCAGTAAGCCTTTATTGACAAGTACCGGTTCAACCCCGGACTTTTTCGCCTCAATAGCCGCATTAACACCTGCCATCCCCGAACCGATGATTAAGACGTCTGCGTTAATTGTTTCCATAAATCTCCTCCCTGTTTATTTTAAGAATAATCCGGGGTACGTATGGGCTTATTTAATTTTAGATGTTATTAATATTCCGGTATTAGCTTTGTCACAATAAGCGTTGTGAGCCGCTGTTTTTTTACTAACATCCCACATACTGTTTACTGTGAAAATATAGCACAAAGGAATCCCGTTTTCAAAGCAAAACAGGGTGACAAGCCTTCCGCGAAAAGCCACAAATTCCCTCTTAATCCCCCTTTATTAAAGGGGGAAATAGGGGGATTTGAAAGCACTTTTATAAGTATCGCGGGAGCCTCGTGACTTTACACTCCGTACTTTTGCACCTCTTTCACAGCCCCGTAAACGCCGACCTTCACACAGCCTGCTTTGGTGACAGACAGGTCAAGGTCATACCTGTCCATGATGGAAAGAACACCTTCATAAAGGCGTATTATTTTCTCCGGGTCCATGGGTTTTCTGTCTTCCCAGGGGGCTCCGGGAAGGGGGTGGAAAGGCTCCAGCCAGGGAATGACACCATAGGAGGCCAGCATCTCTGCGCCGCGGAGAGTCGTTTCCTCGTCATCGCCGAGTCCGGCCGGTATAACGGAAAATACCTGGTTCCTGCCCCATAAGTCCACACATTTTTTCCAGTTTTTTATGTATGTTTCCAGGGGCGTCCTCCCCTTGGCGTTTGGTAAAACTACCTTGCGGACCTCGGGGTCGAAACACTCGATATTAATGGATACGACGTCGATTCCCGATTCCTTTGCCTCCTCCAGGTATGACAGGTCGGCCACCGGCTCGAAGCTGCACTTTATAGGTATATCCATCCTGGCTGTAATGGCTCTTGCCGTTTCGGAGATGCTTCTTATTCCCCTGTCCTTTGTAGGAAGAGTACCCGTGGTAATAGATACGTGTTCAACGATTCCCTCATCCACTGCCGCCTGGACCGTCTCGGCTATTTGAAGAGGGGTCTTGTCTCCTACCTGCGCCCACGCCTGCCTGTAGGCACAAAAAGTGCACTCCTTTTCCTTCTCCGCCCACAGGCAATACATGGACTTAACCACGTTCATGTGTGTCGGCGAACCCAGCGTTGCCACCGTTACCATGGGAGTACCGTCGCTGGTAGATAAATCGTAATATTTAGGCCGCGGCGTCATTTCAAGTTCGACGTATCGTTCCCCGTTATTCCATATCTCAAACCTGGATTCTTTCTTTACCAGGTGGAAAGGAGATTCCTGGGAAAATTTCCCCCCGGCCACGAATGTATGTAGCAGTTCCCCATCGGGAGCCTTAAAGCAAAAAATCATCCAGCCGAACCGAACGCCCGGAAAATTATATTTGTTTTCCATCTCGTCAACGAGTTCTTCGGGAATCCTCACACCTTTAGCCTGAATCTCGATCTTTTTTCTGGCTACGGTTTCATGTTTTTGAGGCATTAAATTAATAACTCCTTGCGAATTAATTTTTCTTTTGGCGGAATTTGAAAAGCCATAACAACAGAAGAATCAGCCCGACCCAGAGAACAAGCCTCGGCTGGACCCGGGTGGTCCCAAGTAAAACCATCGCTGCCAGGGGCAGAAACCACCAGGCCGACCTGTTTTTTGAATATCCTGAGGAAACCCCTTCTTCCCATGATGGGCTGCTGGCGCGGGCCATATCGTACGCCCTCCTCTTATCGGGGTCGGACAATACAGCATAAGCCGCATTCAACTGCATCATCTTCTCACCTGCCTCGGGCGAAGGATTTTTATCGGGATGATACCTGGATGCCAAGCGCCTGTAGGCCGCCTGTATTACGTCCGCATCAGCCTTGGGGCTTACCTGGAGAATGTTGTAGTAGTCAACTTGAGAATTCATATAGATTACCAGTAGGGCTTTTCAGCAGAAATTTTCCGGTATCTCATTGGCTCGCCGGTTATTATAAACCAAAATAAGATTAACCGCATGGCAAAGTCGACCCGGCATACGGCATCAGGACAATCCCGGCCACACTCCCGTGTTTCTCCAGGGCGACGTCCAAAGCCGTTCCAATTTGGTGGAAAGGCCTGAGGGGAGTAGTTTCTATCAATTCCTGTGGTATTTCGGATACCAGAAAAACTTCGATACCCCTGCCGACCAGGCCCCGCAAGCCGTAGGGATGGTAAGATTTTTTTTGCCTGCCCCTGTCGACAACCAGGTCCCAGGAAGCGGCGTTCTGTAAAAAACCTGACAGGGAATCCGAACCGATGCCTTCGGAACACTCCGCAAGCAGGATGATTGTCCCGCCGTCTTTTACCGCCAGCGACGCATAGTCCAGGGCTTTTTGCGCCTGGTAGAAATTGATGTCCTTGGGATACCCCCCCGCACTGGCAAGCACTATGTCCCCACGTTTACCCAGTGGTCTTTTATACACCGAATCACATACCTTTACGCCCTCTTAAAAAGCCGCCTCAGGATGGCCGGCAGCTACATGTATTATTTGTCCGTCATCGTCCAGCACGACATTCAAAATGAAATCCAGCCCGGCCATGCGCCCACCTTCATCGATTTCTTTCCTGATAGGGTTTTCCAAAAGGCCTGCCCGCGTCTCACCGGGAAAACCATAAAT
>JAUYHV010000193.1 GCA_030689845.1 Dehalococcoidia bacterium | reverse complement strand
TTCTATAGGCTTTCTCGATGAGCAATTTTGCCTCAGGTATCGACATCACAGAAACCGCTTCAAGGGCGCGCCGCCGCAATTCTTCATCTTCCTTTGTATCATTTACCAGTTTTATAAGAACCCGTTCAATATCTCTTTTTTTTGAGGCTTGGATACTCCCCATTTCGGCAAGGAGAGTATATTTTGACAGCGCCATGGTCGCTGCTATGCGCACTTTAAGAGAAGGGTCATGCTCAATTGATTTTATCAGGACGCTGATATAATCCGTAGACTCACTTTCTCCCAGGCCCTCAACCGCGGTTGCCCTGATTTCGGGATCGGAATCGCTAATGCAGCAATAAAAAACTCTATCGAAATTTACGTCTAAATTGTCTTCTGAAACTTCCAGCAACCTGCTGAGTATCTGCTGCCGCCTGCTGACAGGGACAATCACCCACATTTTTTTAAATAGGGTAATTTCCTCCTCGGCCAGGTTGCTCAAGTTTACGAGGTTCGTATAAGAAACCGGCGCTTCTAAATCTCCAAGTTGTTGGAAATATTCCCGTAGTGATATTTTTTCCATGACAAAAACTTCAGTTTTTCAATGTTTTGCAGATACAGCGAGTCGGGGAAACAAAATTGCAGGGCTTTTTAGCATGCTGCCGACCCACCTGGATTCCTTCGTCAAGGTGATATCCTTCATGTGCTGGTATATGTTGCCGCTAATCATGGTATCCTTGACCCTGCCTGCCAGCCGCCCGTTTTCAATCTTGTATCCCAGGAGCACATTACCGCTGAAATCCCCACCCATGGTGTTACCCTGCTCGGCTCCCATGAGCATCTCTACCACCAGTCCCTCACGAATGTCTCTGATTATTTCGCTGACAGGCGTAGACCCATCCCCTATAATTAAAGCGTTAATCGAAGGAGCCGGAAGAAGCGCACCACCACGGTTCCCGTTTCCAGTGCTTTCGTTTTTTGCCATAGCCCCGGTTTGCATATCATAATAAAAATGGGCTGCCGTTCCTTCCTCGACCAGCACGGTCCTCCTGCTAATAATACCCTCATCATCAAAAGGCTTACTGGAAGGCATCATGGGAGTAGTGGCATCGTCCCAGAGGTTAAAACTTTTACTGAAAACACGCTGGCCCAGCTTTTGGCTTAAAGGCGAAGCTCCCTGTAACACCATTTTACCGTTGAATCCCTGCGCCAGGGGAGCAATCAAGGCGGAAGCTATTGCCTTGGCTGTAAATAGTACCGGCAAATACCCGGTGCTAACAGAAGCGATGTCCCGTGAATTATCAAGCTGTTCGATCAAGGAAGCGATTATTGTCTCTGAATTCATAACTGCCCGGCACGATGTTTCCATTTCATCAACGAACAAAATATCCGTGCCTCTTACCAGGTTGCCGTCCATCATTATACCCAGGGAACTCCTGCTGAAAGACAGGTCGGCACCCGACGAATTAATAATCCTCGTATTAACTGTTGACTTCCCGATTCGACCGTCTATAACAATCCCGGGTGTATTGGCTGTAACGCGGGCTATTATGTCTTCTCCGGTGCGAATCATTGTTTCGAGCATAACCTCCTCAACCGCTTTATCGACAAGGGGAATGTCGCTAAATGTGAGGGTAGGGGGAAAATGAAATGCCGCGGCTGCTCCGAATTGGCTGGATTCAATGGCCATGTTTAAGAGCTCCTCTGGCCTATCCAGCCGCGAAGTTACGCTGTATCCAAATTTTCCATTTTTAATAAGGCGCAAGGCTAAACTGGTACCCTGCCTATCAGTCAATCGTTTAACACGATTAGATTCGAAACCCACCGAGGTTTCGTTAGACGACACCATGTATACCTCTGCCTCTTCAGATACCTTTCCTGCAAGTTTCAGTAAATCTTCCAATTTAACGGCCTCCCACCAGACATTTTTGGATTCTTATATGAGGACTGCCGTTAGAAACAGGAAGAGGCATCTGGCCACCCTTACCACAACCACCTCCCTCATTCATATCCAGGTCATTTCCCACAGCGTCAATCATCTCCAGAGTGTTGAACACGTTACCGCTCAATGTAACCGGCCTAACCATCTCCTCAACCCTGCCCCCCCGTATCCGGTATGCTTCCGCCGAAGAAAAAGTAAACATTTCCATGCTTGTCGTGCCGCCAAACCAGTTCTTTACGTACACCCCATCTTTAACATCCCCTATCAACTGGTCGAAGGACATTTCCCCCGGTTCAATAAATGTATTGGTCATTCGCACTATGGGAGGGAAACGATAATCCACCGCCCGGGCGTTGCCGGTTACTTTTTCACCCATCTTTGCCGCTGTTTCCCTCGAATGAAGCCTTCCCACCAGGATACCTTCGCTAATCAGATATGTTTTAGTCGCGGGAACCCCTTCATCATCGTACTTAAAGCTCCCTCTTCTCCCCGGCACTGCCGCTCCGTCGACGATATTCAGGTGCTTTCCACCGAAACATCTTCCAAGGGTCATCAACTTGCGCATGTTCTCGTTTTCGTAGATAAAGTCCGATTCGGAAAGATGCCCGAAAGCCTCGTGAACAAACACTCCCGCCAAAATGGGGTCCAGAACGACAGTTTTTTCACCACCCTTTATTTTAGGTGACGAGAGTATTTCAACCGCCTTATGTGCTGTTTTTTCAATTTTTCCATAAAGCCCTTCCACTATACCGAAATCCCCGTTGCTCCCAAGGCTAATACCAGCCTGCTGAACCTCTCCACCTTCCCTGGCAACAACGCTTACACGAAGGCTTACGTCCTGCCTGCTTTGCCTGATAAAGGAACCTTCGCTGTTAGCAAAATGAACGATTTTTTCGCTGTCGCCATAAAATATGATGGAAGTCTGTATCTTGGGAATACTCCAAATAACCGTGACATACTTATCCATTAAAGATTTTACTTCGTAAAGGGAAAACTGAAAAGGACTTTTCCGCACTGGAGCATCTACATAGTCCTCAATGGCTTCCAGTAAAGTAAACTTGCTGGTTTCATTACCGATCAGCCTCGCCTGTGCCACCGCCTGTCCCATCTTTTCTTCCAGCAAATCCAGGTTGTTAAAACTGGCAAATCCCCATCCCCCTTTTACAAGCGCTCTGACGCAGCAGCCAAGCCCCGAAGCTGAACCGATGTCCTCCAATTCCCTCCCCCGGAACGACAGCCTGCGGCTCCTGCTTTCTTCTAACCTGATTTCAAGGTAATCAGCTTTGTTATTTTTAATCGCCCGGGACATCCTGTCCCGAATATTTCCTTTATCCAGCAATTAGGCACCCGTCCGTGATAAACCTGTAATGTTTTTTAATATTAATTCCCTGACTTTTGTGAAAGTCCCGCCATGCTCATGCAAAGTTGCCGATGCGCCGAGGGTCGATTGTTTCATAACTTGAGAAGTTGAGTTGCAAACACGTTGCAATTCAGTTTATCTCACCAGGCTGATGTTGTCAATCGTAGGCAATCAAGGTAAAATAGAAGCTGGTCCCCCCTTTTATAATAAACTCCATCCAGAAAGGTGTAATGTCAGGGTCAAGAGTAAAAAAAGAGGCTGTTTTAAGAAAACCGGATCTATTCGCTGCCTGGCCGGGAGTCCAAAACGTCGCTCTGAGCGCTGCGGAATTTATGCGGGGTAAACTCAATGCGAAAAACCTCCTGGAGGCCGACCTCCGTGAATATTTTTCTCCCTCAGGAGTCTCTATCCAAAAAGGGAGGGTTATCAATCCTACTTTCCCCGGCAACAATTTTTATTACCTGGAAATTCCTGATTCCGATAAAGACCTGGTAATCTTCATAGGCGACGATCAACCGGACCTCTATGTATATGAATTCGCCCACAGAGTCCTGGACATAGCAAAAAGATTCAATGTCGGGCGTGTATATACCGCTGCTGCTTATGTTCGGGAGGGAATGCACATAGAAGAAAAACCCAGGGTTTGGGGTGCGTCCACGAGGGTGGCGGACTCTAACCTTTTGAAAAAGTACGACATCCCCGTCATGGAAAAAGGACAGGTAGCCGGCATGAATGGCTTGATTCTCGGGGCTGCCAAGGAGCGGAGAATTCCCGCCATGTGCCTGCTGACCGAGGTACCCAACTTTACCGTACCCTACACTAATCTCAGGGCTTCATGCGCTATCCTGGAAAAGATAAAAGGATTACTGCAGCTCAATCTGGAACTAACGGAACTTGAAAACCTCGCATCCCAGGTAGAAGAAGAGATTTCCAAGGCTTCCAAAGAGGCTATGGGTAGATACATCAGGGATTTCACTGTTGATTACCAGGACCTCGTTGAAGGGGAAAACTAATATTCGCGTTCACCAGACCGGCAAATAGTTATCAATTAAAAGCGAGGTAAAAACGGCCTTCACTCAAAACGCCTTTTTTCATTTTTACGGTAAGCCAAATAAAATTGTCAGATCATTTTTCTAAAAAGGGTATCAATATTTTTAAATTAGTGCTTATCCGCCACGGTCAGACGGAATGGAACAGGGAAGAAAGGTTCCGGGGCAGATTCGACATAGAGTTAAACGAAACGGGACGTAGGCAGGCAGATGTAACAGGCAGGGCGTTAAGGAACCTCGGTATTACAGCGGTATACACCAGCCCTCTTCTCCGCTCACTGCACACCGCTTCCATAATCGGCGGTTTCACCGGGCATGAACCCGTCAGTCTTGAAGACTTCATAGACATGGATTTCGGTCAATGGCAGGGGTTAACTCCAGGGGAAGCCAAAACCAGAGACGAAGCACTGTATAATGTATGGGCCCGCACTCCCCACCTTGCTGAATTCCCCGGAGGTGAAAGCCTTTCTCAATTGCATGAAAGGGCAGTTTCCGGCTTGTCCAGGATAAGGGAAAAACATCCCGACAATACCGTTGCCCTCATTTCCCATAAAGTAGTCTGCGTAGTCTTGATCTGTCACGTGATGGGTTTGGACCTTTCCCATTTCTGGCAGATAGAAAAGGACAACTGCGCCGTGAGCACTTTCGAGATACGCCGTAACATGCTCATGATCGGCAAAATAAACGACACCTGCCACCTGAAGTCCCTCGATGGATCCGCGTAGCTCTGGAAGGAATTGAAATATATAAAATATTTACCTTTATTACTATCTGATTACAGGGAGTAAACAACCATGCACGACGTAATTATTGCCAGCGGAGTCAGGACTGCCATTGGTGATTTTGGAGGCGCACTTAAGGATGTCAGCGCCCTGGAACTTGGAAAAATCGTTATCCTCGAAGCCCTTAAAAGAGCCGGTATTGACAAAGAAGAAGTAAACGAGGTCATCATGGGCAATGTCTTACCGTTCGGGCTGGGGCAGAACCCTGGCAGACAGGCTATGCTCATGGCCGGGCTGCCCGTTGATGTGGGAGCCATTACTGTAAACAAAGTGTGCGGCTCGGGTCTTAAAGCAGTAATGCTGGCATCTCAGGCAATCGCCCTCGGAGACGCCGATATAGTCGTTGCCGGGGGAATGGAGAATATGTACCAGGTGCCGTATTACCTGCCCCAGGCCCGGGGGGGATACAGGCTTTGGGACGGGAAACTCGTCGACGGAATGGTCCATGACGGACTATGGGATATAATAGCCGACTGCCACATGGGCGTAACAGCTGAAAATGTCGCGGTGGAGTTTAACGTAACCCGGGTAGACCAGGATAACTTTACACTTAACTCATATACGAAGGCACAGAAAGCCATGGAGGCAGGGGAGTTTAAAGACGAGATAGTACCCGTGGAAATACCTCAACGGAAAGGCCCACCGGTTGTCTTTGATTCCGACGAAGTTCCCCGTCGAAAGACGTCACTGGAGGCCTTGTCACTGCTTTCTCCGGCATTTAAAAAAGACGGCACGGTAACTGCCGGCAACTCTTCCAAAATTAGCGACGGCGCTGCCGCCCTGGTGCTGATGTCGGGAGATAGGGCTTCCAAACTCGGGATCAAACCCCTTGGCAGAGTTGTTGCTCACGGTTCGGCGGGAATAGACACAAATTTGGTTGTGGCGGCGCCTATTAACAGCATACCGAAAATTCTGAAAAAAGCAGGCCTGAACATTAATGATATCGACGTTCATGAAATCAACGAAGCTTTCGCATCGTCCACAGTCGCCGTAATAAAAAAGCTGGGCATCGATGAGAAAATGGTCAACATTCGGGGAGGAGCTATCTCCCTGGGGCATCCCATAGGATGCAGCGGAGCCAGGGTGCTGGTTACCCTTTTAAATATAATGAAAGACAAAAAAAAGAAAAAAGGTATGGCTTCCTTGTGTCTGGGAGGCGGGGAAGCAGTAAGCATGATTGTAGAAAGACTCTGAGTTAATTAAAATATCTACTAAAGATTTGTCCGGTCAGACATTATTAAAATAAACCCTGGGAAAGGAACACAATGCAGGAAATAGTAATCGTAAGCGGAGTTAGAACAGCTATCGCAAATTTTGGCGGGGCTCTAAAAGACATCCCGGCCACCAGGCTGGCCGCCGCTGTTATCAAAGGAGTTGTTGAACGTGCCGGACTGCGACCCATGCAGGGTTCGACCATGAGGGACTACGCTCCGGAATTATTTAAAAAAGATGGGCAGATCGAACTGGAAAAACAGTTCTCAAAGTGGGACCCTGGCTTGAAAGAGACGTGGATCGATGAGGTTATAATGGGTAATGTTCTCCAGGCAGGGCAGGGTCAAAATCCGGCACGCCAGGCGATGATATACGCCGGCCTGCCAAAAGAGTCCAACGCCTTTACGGTAAACAAGGTTTGTGCTTCAGGAATGAAGGCAGTTGCCCTGGCAGCCCAGGCAATCAAATGCGGTGACGCCTCGGTAATCGTTGCCGGCGGAATGGAAAACATGAGCATGGTTCCTTATTATCTGGACAAAGCCCGGTGGGGAGCGCGCATGTTCAACGCCGAAATGATTGACGGCATGGTACATGACGGACTCTGGGAAGTATTTAATAACTACCATATGGGTATTACCTCGGAAAACATCGCCCAAAAATACGGCATAACCCGGCTGGAGCAGGATGAATTGGCCCTCGAAAGCAATAAAAGGGCGTTGAAAGCCGCTAAAGAAGGTCTTTTCAAGGATGAAATTATCCCTCTCGAAATTCCTGCCAAAAAGGGTGTCCAGGTTTTCGATACCGACGAACATCCCAGGGACACAACCCTTGAAGCCCTTGGATCTCTACCTCCCGTGTTTAAAAAAGACGGGTCGGTCACCGCAGGTAATGCTTCCGGCATAACCGATGCC
>JAUYHV010000187.1 GCA_030689845.1 Dehalococcoidia bacterium | reverse complement strand
AAGCACATACCGGGCTTAATTTCTGTGCTGCTCATGCAATTCGGATACCAGGCCGCTCAACAGCGAGCATATGTACCTGACCGTCGCTACCGTGTAATCATATCTCATGCGCATCGGCCCCAGGACGCCTAATAGTCCGCTCATAACCTCGGGCACCCCGTAGCGGCTGATCACTATGCTGCAGTCCCTGATGGACTCCTCATTAGACTGGTCCCCGATGATTATCTTTACCCCCTCTTCCCGTCCCATTTTCGGCATAAGGATTTTTACCACGCTTTTATCTTCCAGGACTTCCAGCAGACTGGACCGCCGTTCCGCACCGTTGAACTCCGGCTGGCTTAATATGTGACGGATGCCGGACAGGTATGGTTCGGCATATTCCAGCGTGTCTTCCATTTTCATCAAAGAAGCAATGACTGACATTACCTGTTTTTCAATACTGGAAAGTTCCTGTTGCAACCCTATTATTTCAAGGTAATTTGAATTGGAACAGGCCCTGTTCAACTTGTTGGAAACAACCCACAGGTCCTCCTGGGTCAAGGGAGTATCGAAGGTAATAAACTGCTGCTTAATTTTTGCCTCGTTCAATACCAGCACCAGTAAAGACATGTACTGCTGTATGGAAACAAGTTCCACCTGCCGGAAACGGCACCGGGGCGCTTTTGCCATGGTGACCACGGCCGCATTACGCACCATGCGGGACAAAATTGCCGCGGCCAGCCTGGTCCATTCATCGAGGTGCCGTTCCACCTGGTGGAACAGGTGTTGAATCAAGAACTGCTCTTCCGAGGGCAGTTCTTTTACGTCGAGCAAGGACTCCACGTAGTACCTGTACCCTATATCCAGCGGCACACTGCCGGCGGAAGTATGCGGTTTCCCGATGTAGCCTTCCTGTTCCAGCAGCGACATTTCGTTTCTTATGGTTGCCGTACTGACATTAAGGTTGTATTTCCGGGCTATGGTCTCCGAAGGAACAGGAATTGCTGAACCGATATACTCGGTTACTATGGCTTTTAATATGTCCTGTTTCCTCTTCGTTAACACCTCGTTTACCTTTCCTGCGTTTCCAATCGGACAAGTATTTTTCCTTTTTTCATATCTGTTTATTAGTATTAGTGTAGTGTCTCTAATATCTCTTTACAATTTGCGGTGCCATTGGTGCCATTCCGACGGAAGTCGGAATCCAGAGTAACAGACTGGATTCCGGGTCAAGCCCGGAATGGCAAAGATTGTAAGGCCATTTATGAGACACTACATTAGCACTCTAACCCTTTGAGTGCTAATACTATTAGAATTTACCATTTTCAGACGTGTTTGTCAAGTTAAACCAGCAGATTTGTGGGGTGTTCCTTTTCCTGTCATTCCGAACGCTACCACACCCTGTCATTCCGAGCGCTACCCCTTCCTGTCATTCCGAGCGCAGTCGAGGAATCTGTTACGGATGTAGTTGGGTTTTATATAAACATGACAATGCATCGTCTTCGTAATAGAGGCCAGACCCTTCGACAGGCTCAGGGTGACAGGTGGGGGCAAAGGGTGACAACCTGGAGTTCGGGGTGACAGCCGGAACCATGCATAATTAACATACGCACACAACGAGGGATAACCCCTCATAAAAAAAGCCCCCCCCGATCGATCGGGGGGGGCTTTTTTGTTTTGGATAGAA
>JAUYHV010000185.1 GCA_030689845.1 Dehalococcoidia bacterium | reverse complement strand
TTTTATTCCATTTGCGAACACCACCTCCTGCCCTTCTTCGGTGTGGCCCATATAGGGTACATTCCCAACGAGAACGGACGCGTAGTCGGAGCCAGCAAACTGGCCAGAGTTGTAGAAATCCTTGCCAGGCGCCTGCAGCTTCAGGAAAGATTAACCAGGCAGGTTGCCGATACCGTTTTGACAGCTCTCAAACCTGACGGGGTAGCCGTGGTTATCCAGGCAGAACACCTGTGCATGACCATGAGGGGGATTAAAAAGCAGGGAAGTAACATCATTACTTCTGCCAACCGGGGGCTATTCAGGGACAGGATGGCAACCAGGGCTGAATTTCTCTCACTATTACAGCGCCGCCAGGGTTAGGCCGCGTGTAAATCCTCCTTACCACCCCTGGACATGAGGGATAAATTATCGCCAGCCGGATTAACTTTTTAAAAGGTTGTCACAATCTCCAGGGAGTGTGACTCCGGCGCTCAACTATTTACACTTATTCTATTTTTTATATACAGCCGTACACCAGCTCTTATATTTACTGTTTTTCCCCCGGACTATTTCGAAATATAGTTCCTGGAGCTTTGAACTTATGGGGCCGACTTCACCGTCCCCAACCTTACGGTGGTCTATTTCCGTTACCGGTGTTACGTGGGCTGCGGTGCCGGTCATAAAACACTCGTCAACAATGTAAAGTTCGCTCCTGTCGATGGATCTTTCCACGGTTTCTATTCCGAATTCATCCCGCGCCAGGTTAATAATTGTATCCCTGGTGATCCCCTGAAGGATGTTATCATAAACAGGCGGGGTAATAAGCTTGTTCCCCGAAACGATAAATATATTTTCACCGCTCCCCTCCGAGACGTGTCCGTCCTGTGTCAGGAGAATGGCTTCCTCATAACCGTTTTCGAAGGCTTCGGTCTTGGCCAAGGCGCTGTTGACGTAGAGCCCGGTAATTTTTCCCCTTGCAGGGATAACGTTGTCATCTATCCTCCGCCAGGTAGAGGTGCAGCATTTTATTCCTTTGGTCACGTCCAGGTAATTGCCGAAGGGAACGGTAAAAACGCAGAAACTGTCCTCCAGGTTGTGCAGGCGAACTCCAACCTGCTCGGAACTCTTGTAGGCTAGGGGGCGGATGTAAACATCTTCCTTGTAGCCGTTTTTCTCCACCATTTCCACTGTTATCCTGCACAACTCCTCCGGGGAATAAGGCAGGTCTATCTTAATTATCTTGCAGCTTTTATGGAGACGTTGGTAGTGTTCAAGCATCCTGAAAAGATAGAGTTGCTGCTCCTCATCGTTCCAGTTACCCCGGATACCCTCGAAACAGGCTGTGCCATAATGGAGGGCGTGAGTTAAAATACTTATTTTGGCGTCAGCCAAAGGCACTATTTTTCCTTTAAAAAAAGCGTAAGGAACCATCCCCGGGCCTCTCCTTTCTTGGAATTTGAGAATTTATTATATCCCCGTGCCAAATCAAAAACAAGTCAGCGTATTCAAACATAATCCGTGAGTTCCCGACGTGTCGGGGCAGGGTGGCAGAGAATTGTAGGGGCAACCCCCTGTGGTTGCCCTCTATAAAAAAGCATGGCATCCCATTTACATCGGAAATATTGAAACCAGGGTAAGCACGGGGGCTTACCCCTACACATCGTGGAATCTCTGTCTCCCCGTCATGCTGAGCGCAGTCGAAGCATCTTTTACCGGCGCAGGAGGCCTCAGTGTTAATTTGCACCATCCTGATAATCGCTACCAGACCCTTTGACTTCGCTTGCGGTGGCAGAGAATTGTAGGGGCACGGCATGCCGTGCCCCTACGATGCCTTTATTTGTTCCCCGGCCAAGGGCGCCCTGGAACCATGGATGTCGTGCCGGTTCAGTCCAGGGTCTTCCGCAGGCGAATGATGCTGAAAAACAACGTTATTATTCCGACGCCTCCCAGGATAGCCACGTCCCTCCACAGGTACTCTATCCCCACACCCTTTAAAATGATGCCGCGGATAATGCGCAGGTAGTAGGTAAGGGGAATCAAATAAGATATCCACTGCGCCAGCCTGGGCATGGAGTCCACCGGGAAGATAAACCCGCTGAGGAGGATTGCGGGGATTTGCGTTCCCCAGGTCATCTGCATTGCCTGGAACTGGTTTTTCGAAACCGTGGAAATCAATATGCCTATACCCAGGGAAAACATTAAAAACACGGAACTCAGGGCGAGGAGAAGGATGACGCTGCCGTGGAAAGGCATCTTGAATACCGCCGTGGCCACTATCAATATCAAAATAACGTCGGCATAGGCGATAATGATGTACGGCACCAGCTTTCCTATTATTAGTTCATGGGACTTGATGGGACTCGTTAACAGCTGTTCGATGGTCCCCGTTTCTCTTTCCCTCACTATAGCAAAGGAAGTGAGGAGTACCGTAATCATCTGGAGCACCACCCCTATAAGGCCGGGCACGTTAAAAGCCACTGCCTCCATGCTGGGGTTATACCATACCCGGGGCTCCAGAGATATTGCCGGCTCTATCTTGCGCCCGCCCAGCCTCTCCACCAGAAAATCAATGTTCATGGCTCCTGTCACCAGGTTAGCCTGAGAAATGGCGATAATACCAGTGTTCGGGTCCGAGCCGTCGACAAAAAATTGCACCTTCGCTGTTTCCCTGCGGTCGATGCGTAGGGCATAATCCGGGGGGATTACCACAGCCAGCTTCGCCGTCCCCCCATCGATGTGCCGGGCAACCTCGTCATAGCTCGAAGCATAAAACCTGATATCAAAATACTCGGTGTTACGAAAGGAGTCCACCAGAGACCGGCTCCGGGCGGTGTTGGAGGCGTCCCATACCACCGTTGGAATATTATTTACCTCGGTACTCAGGGCATAGCCGAAGATGAGGAGTTGTACCACAGGTAAAAATATGATAAGTCCTAAGGTGCGGCGGTCCCTCCTGAGCTGGATAAATTCTTTAACTATAATACTTAAGATCCGCTGTCTCACAGGCTTATACCCCTTTCAGGGATTCCGCAACGGAAACAAATACATCATCGATAGTTGCGCCTTCCCTGTTTAAACCTCTCTTTAAAGTCTCGGGACTGCCCAAAGCCGCCAGTTTGCCCCGGTAAATGAGTCCCAGGGTCTGGCAGTGCTCCGCCTCGTCCATGTAGTGCGTAGTCACAAAGACCGTTGTTCCCCGGGCAGACATTTGATTTAACAGGAACCAGAACTGCCTCCTTGATATCGGGTCCATCCCGGCAGTAGGCTCGTCGAGAAAAACGATTTCAGGGTTGTGAATGATAGCGCATCCCAGCGCCAGCCTTTGTTTCCACCCCCCCGCCAGCTCCCCGGCCAGGCTTCGCCTCCGGGCCTTTAAATCGGACATCTCCAGAATCCATTCTTTTCTTTCCTTCTTTTCCTTTCCCCTCACCCCGTATAATCCGGCATAAAAATCAATATTCTCTTCCACGGTCAGTTCCTTGTAGAGGGAGAATTTCTGAGACATATAACCTATCTCGGGTTTCAACCTTTCCGGCTCCCTGCTTATGTCATAACCAAGAACAACTCCCCTGCCCGAAGTTGGGGCCAGTATTCCGCAGAGCATGCGGATGGTGGTTGATTTACCGGCCCCGTTAGGTCCGAGGAACCCGAATATCTCGCCCCGTTTGACATTGAAACTCACACCGTCAACGGCTGTGAAGCCTCCGAACCTTTTTGTCAGGTCGGAGACAGTGATGCTATAGGCAGGCCGAACCGTCCCGTCGGCCTTCCGGCCCGCCGGTGATTTTAATATTGCGGAAAATTCCTTGTCTTCCATCCTGTGGTCAGTTCCCAATAATGTGATAAAAACATCTTCCATGCTGAAAGGTACCCTTCGGCTGCCCGAGGTATTAATATTATTTTTCTTCAGCGTAGCTTCCAACTCCCCGACCCTGGCATCCGCCTTATCCACTACCAGGCGCACCGATGCCCCCACCACCTGGGCGCTGAAGACCCCCTCCTGCCCCTTCAACACCCCGACTGCCTGCCAGGGTTCCGTGGTGCTTATCTCAAGAACTTCTCCCGGGATCCGCTGTTTAAGCTCCCCGGGCTGCCCTTCCCCGATTATTTCCCCGTTATGAATCAAAGCCAGGCGGTGGCATTTTTCAGCTTCGTCAGTGTACGGCGTTGAAATACATATCGTCACACCCCGGGATACGTATTGAAAAAGAATCTCCCAGAAGTCCCGCCGTGAGAGCGGGTCTACCCCTGTCGTAGGTTCATCCAAAAATAGGACCCGGGGACTGTGAATCAGGGCGCAGCAGAGAGCCAGCTTTTTCTTCATTCCCCCCGATAACTGTTCCGCCTTGCGGTCCACGTACGGATGCAGGCCGGCAAAACTCAGGAGTTCCTGCTTCCTTTCGGCAGCTTCACCTGCCGGTACCTGCCGCAGCCTGGAAAAGAAATCTATATTTTCTTTGACAGTCATTGTCCAGTAGAGCGGAACGACTTCTGAAACATATCCGATACCGGGGGTCATGGCTTCCTTTTGCCTGACTGTATCAAAACCCAAAACCTCCGCGGTTCCGGTATCGGGGGTGAGGAGGCCGCAAAGCAGCCGTATGAGGGTGCTTTTCCCGGCGCCGTCAGGACCCAGCAGGCCGAAAATCTCGCCCTCTTTTATGGACAAATCTATTCCGTTAACCGCTCTTATCCTGCCGAAAGCTCTGGTCAGGCCGGAAGCCCGGACAACTACGTCGTTCATAAATAATCAGTTTACCCGGTCCGGGCGCAAAATTACTGGCATCTGTTTTAACCCCAAAAGCAAATAATTTTCAGTTTCTGAAATCGAAACCATGAAGGATATTCCCGGAGGTTTAGGGATAACCATGGTTTGCGGTCTTTTCCTCTGCTCAGTATTACTGCTCTATAAGCGCGTCGGCGGGCATACCGGGCTTAAGGACTCCGTCGGGATTATCAATGGTTATCTTCACTGCGAATACGGTTTTTACCCTTTCTTCTTTGGTCTGGATGTTCCTGGGAGTGAACTCTGCCTCCGGGGAAATAAAGGTTATCCGCCCGGTGAAAGTCCGCCCGGGGTAGGAGTCCACGGATACGGAGGCGGCGCTGCCATATTTCAACAGACCAATTCTGATTTCGGGAATATAAACTTTAAGGGTGACGGTTTGCAGGTCGACAATCTTAATAAAGGCGAAACCCGGTTGAATCACCTCACCCCTGCGAGCAGACAGCTCAGCCACGCTGCCCGAAATCGGGGAGGTGATGGTCATTTTTTCCCTCTGCGCCCGGAGAAGCTGCAACGCGGCCTCGCTTTGCCGGACCTGCGCCTGCGCCACGCTCCTTTGTTCCGGTGTGGCCCCTTCCATGGCTGCATCCAGGGAAGCCCTGGCCGCGTCCACGGCTGCCGCTGCCTGCCAGTAGCGGGTTTCGGCGCTGTTTGCCTGGCTTTTCAACGCCAGGGGATTATTGCGGGTGGCCGAGAGGTCGGCCAGTACTGCCTTGGCCATTTCAAAGGATGCCAGGGCGATATTATACTGACCCCGGGCTGCGTCAATAAAGGTTGGGGCTTTTAATAGCCTGTCCACCCGGGACTGGGCTATCTCTTTAGCGGCCTGGGATGCGTCCAGGGCTTCGCGGGCTATCTGCTCCTGGAATGTATTAAGTTCATATTGCAGGTCATTTTGTACTCCGTAGGGAGGCCTTAGCCAGGCATCCGTACGGACCGGGGGAAGCAGGGCGTATCTCATCCGTGAGGCCTGTTCCAGGTTTACCCGGGCCTGTTCCACCTGGTGCGCTGCAACCTCCAGGGCTGCCCCGGCTTCCTTGAGCGAGGCCTCATATTCCAGGGAAGCGTTTTCCATGGCCTTCTCCGCCGCCTCCACATTTTGCTGGGCAACCCCAACCTGCCCCCAGGCGGCTACGATCCTGGCATTCAGTTCCTGGGGTTCGTTCAGCACGGCTCTTGCGTCAGCCCAGGCTGTCTTCGCTCCGTCACGGACAGCCTCTGCCTGCCGCAGGAGAGCGGCTTTTTGAGATATTTCCTCCTGCCTCGGCCCGGCCAGCACCACAGACTGGTTTGCCATGGCAAGTTCCAGGGACATCTCTGCCTGGTGTATTTGTTTCCCCAGGATATTGTCATCCAGTGAGGCAAGCTTGCTGCCGGCCTGCACCCAGTCACCCTCCCCGACCGTGATATCCAGGATTTTTCCGCCTACCTCGCTGGAGATGGAGACCTGCTCCGCCTCGATAAAACCCGTGGCTGAGATGCCGGAGGCGTTGCCCTTGTTCTGCGTGCCTGAGGATAACGGACCTTCCTGGCAGGCGGCGTTGGGTAGAATAAGAGATAAACAGATAAACGGCAGGCAGGCAATCAAGAGTTTATTTCTTATCATGTTCTCCTCCGTTCTTTTTTTTTCAGCTTCCTGATATTATACTTCATTTGTCATTCATTACCTGAATTATTCACGATAGGTGAGACCTTCGGTAAAAGGAAGGTCACACCAACAACGACGCCCCGGCTTCCCCATATTGTCACCCCGAGCACCAACCTGTCACCCCGAGCGAAGTCGAGGGGTCTGGAAACTATTAAGTAAGACAATGCTTTCTTTGTTAATATGAGCACCAGCTACATTGGAAGCAGATGCTTCGACTCCGCTCAGCATGACAGGAATTATTCTCCTTTTTGTAAAAGGAGTACCCGCGAAGCGGGGGAGGTATTAAATACCCCGTCCTTCCGATTACCGGAAGGACACCCCTTTTTCCAAAAGGGGAATTAAACGATAGAGGTCTTGACTTTTACTCAGATTCTGCATTACCATATCGCTCGAAACCTTCTCTAAAAACCACGTGTAAAAATAAAAGCCCCGAAATGCCGTCTTCATTGTAATTCCAGGGAGCAGCAATGGACGATAAAAGAGTTATCAAAACTTCCTGTAAGAGCTGCCACGGGACCTGCGGCGTCCTTGTTACCGTGGAAAACGGCCTCATCACCCGCATCGAGGGAAACCCTGAATGGCCCACCCGGGGAACCATGTGTTCCAAAGGACAGGCGGCTGTCCAGGAGGTATACAATCCAAACCGTTTGAAATACCCTTTGAAAAGGCTCGGTGAAAGAGGAGAGGGAAAATGGCAGCGTATAGGCTGGGATGAGGCCCTGGATACCATTGCCGGAAAGATGAACGAGGCTAAAGAAAAATACGGGGCCAACTCCATAGTCATAGGCCAGGGCACGGGCAGGGGTTATAACAACTTTTCGTTAAGGTTAACCGGCTCCATAGGCACGGCCAACCTGATAAGTCCTGCCCATGTCTGCTATCTTCCGCGCCTTCTGGTGTTTTCCCTGACGGCCGGAGGCAGGCTCTTCTGCGATTTCCACGGCTGGGGAGGGGAGTACCCCAAAACCATAATATCCTGGGCCCGGCAAATGGAAATAACCAATGCCGACGGGGAAATGGGGGTGTGGTTCCTGAACGCCAGGGATAAAGCCAAACATCACATCATAATTGACCCCAAAACCACGGGCATGTCGGGCAGGCCGTCCCAGTGGCTTCAGGTCCGTCCCGGCACGGATGCCGCCCTGGCCCTGGGCATGATGAATGTTATCATCAGCGAGGGAATTTACGACAAGGAATTCGTAAGGAACTGGACCTATGGTTTTGACAGGCTGGCGGAAAGGGTACGGGAATACCCTGTGGACCGGGTGTCCGAGATTACCTGGGTCCCCCGGGATAAAATCATCCAGGCAGCCAGGACTTTTGCCACGGAAACTCCAGGGGCCATCCTGATCGGAGAACCCCTGGAAGCAGGGAATAACTGCACCCAGACCATCAGGGCCCTGGTTTGCCTGCTGGGTATTACCGGCAACATAGAAAGGCCCGGCAGCATGATGATGTGGATGCCTACCGAGGCCGGCAACCTGGAGGAATTCGGGCGGGAGGCAAGGGTACCCGATGAAAACAGGAAAAACATAATCGGAGGCGATAAATACAAGCTGTGTGTCCTGGGCCGCCTCTGCCACGCCGACACGGTATTCAGCCAGTTGAAAGAGGGCACATCCCAGGTCCAGGTTATGCACCTCCAGGGCACCAATCCCCTCATGTGCTACGCAAATACAAAGGACGTTTTCGCAGGCCTGATGAAATTGCCGTTTCTTTCCGTGGCCGACCTTTACATGTCTCCCACCGCCGAATATGCCGACATTGTCCTTCCCGTGGCCCACTGGCTGGAAATGGACGCCATCTGGGACGAGCATGCCATGTTCTACTTCAGCGCCATTAACAAAGTAGTGGAACCACCCGGTGAAGCCTGGGCCGACAGCAAGATCTTCAACGAGCTGGGCAAGAGAGTCGGACCCGAATACTGGTTTGAGACCACGGAGGACCTGTGGGACTACTTCATAAGGAAATCAAATATCTCTTATAAAGAGTTCAAAGAGAAGGGCTACCTGGCCCGCATGGGAAAGGACCAGGTCTATTACAAATATAAAACCGATTACTGGCGGAAAGGGGGCGGCTTCAGGACGAAAACGGGTAAATTTGAACTCTATTCCACCCAGATGGAGAGCCTGGGTTACGATCCCCTGCCTTATTTTCAGGAGCCCAATGAAAGCCCCTTCTCAACCCCCGAACTGTACCGGGAATATCCCTTTATCCTTTCCGCCGGGGGGCGTTCGCCGTACTATTTTCACTCCCAGAACAGGCAGGTTCCCTGGTTGAGAGAACGCCAGCCTTATCCCCTGGTCCAGATAAATACGGATACGGCCCGGGATTTGAATATACAAGATGGCGACTGGGTTTGGATCGAAACACCGAGGGGAAGGATTAAGCAGATGGCTGCCCTGCTGCCAACCCTGGACCCAAAAGTAGTCATCTGCCAGGCATCGTGGTGGTACCCCGAAAGACCGGGGCCCGACCACGGCATCTGGGAATGCAGCGCCAATGTGCTGACCAGTAACGAACCCCCCTTCGACCCTTGCATCGGGGCCACCTCTTTCCGGGCGCTGCTGTGCAATATTTACAGAGCAGAGGAAGGGGAATAGAAAATGCAGAGGGCTATTTTTCGAGACGCAGCCAGCTGGCCGAAGGACCGGCCGCTGCAGTTTGACAGGGGAAAACCCTTACCCGGAAGCCGTAGCTAAGGAGCTACATACCACCAGGGCGTGGGGGTAGGCTCGGGATCAATTTTATTAAAAGTTCCTACAGCCTTTTCCAGGGCCGGCATGTAGCTGGCGTAATTACTCCAGGCATAGGCCGATACCCGGTAAAAGATCGTGCCTTCGGACAGCAGCAGGTCGCGGTACTCGTAGGGGACACTGTTGGGAGGCCGGCCTTTGTAAGCCAAATTCCACCTCTCGACATTCCCTTTTTTGAAATGTTCATTAGAAATCAACTCAAATTCCCACTGGTTCGTCTTGAGCCTTTCCAGGTAACTATTAACCCACTCATCGGGGGATGAGGTTAAAAAACCCACCTCCACCACTATCTTGGCGTTGGTATTGGGCCTTGTAAACTCAACACTCCCGGGATTGGAGGTGTTAACCTGCCACCCGGGAGGAAGCTGAATCTTGAAACTCTTATCTTTATCTATGTAGGGGGCGGGCCACCCGGGAATCGGCGTCGGGGTGGGGGTGGGGCTCGGCGCCGGTGTGGGAGTAGGCGTTGGCACAACAGGTGTAGCGGTTGGTGTCGGTGAAGGCGTTGGTACAGGGGAGGGGATTGGGGTAGGTGTTTCGGTCGGGGGAACGGGTGTTGGTGTCGGCCGGAAGGCAACCAGGTCATCCATGATTTTCCGGGCCTCTTCATCGACGGGCTGAACGCTCCCGCCGGCCTGCTTCACCAACCAGCGCCCCCTTCCCGTCAGCTCCCAGATACCGCCGCCCAGGTAGGATCCTTTCAGCGAGGCCTTTATTTCATCAATCAGCGCCCTGGCGGCGGGTGTGCCGCCGCCCCTGGCTGACAGGCTGTCTTCAAATATTTTCAGGATGTCGGCGTACTGAGCGGCTGCGTCTTTTTGGCTCTGGGGAGCATTCGGAGTTCCCGCTGCCTTGGGGGTCACCACGACCAACACGGCAGGTTCTGCTGACCCGCAGGCTGACAAGACCATTACAGCAGCAACCGCCATTAGTCCAAGGACCGTGAGTTTACCCTTTTTTTCAGTGGTACCACCGGTATTGAATTTATCAGCCTTTTCCATGGTTGACGATACGTATGTTTTAAACATTTTGCCCGTCAGTGTCGCTAATGTTCACTTCTGCGGCACCAGCTCGACCTGTACGACGCTCTTTGGCGGGAACGTCAGGGGGACCAT
>JAUYHV010000184.1 GCA_030689845.1 Dehalococcoidia bacterium | reverse complement strand
CCCGTCTCCCTCTGTCACCAGGTTGGTTACCTTTTTCCCTTCACTTTCAGGTAGTTCTCCTGTCTCCAGAAAATGCTTTATCCTTTTGTCCCTCTCCTCAAGGTGGGGTTCGGCGGCCTTCTTTACCTGGTTCCAGATACCTTGGTGAGATAGATTTATGGGCGTGTCCTCCAGTACCTCCTCAGACTGGCGAAAGGACATTATGGCCGCTAATTTAAGAATCCGTTGCCTGGCATTGCGGGTGACATGATCTTTTTCCCCCATACCTAATAATTCGTCCAGCGGATAGCGATACTTCCCTCTGGCTTTGTCCAGGCATTGGCGTCTTTTAACTCTTACATCCCCCAACAGGGTGGTGTAGGTGACCGGTCTGAGATGTTCCACGGCCAGTTCTCTTCCATACTCTTGCATAAGAACTTTATCTATTGCTTCCCACATTGCCTTCAATGCTTTCTTTCCTTGCTCTAATGCCCATTCCCATACTACGTTTTCCAATCCTTGTACTACCTGCTTGAGTCCTTCTATATCTTGGGGTAAACTATTCATTAAGAGAGACCTCCTTCGCAATATGTTTTTTGTTAGTGTTTACATATATTGCACGGTCTCTCTTCTTTTTTTCAATACCTACCGACAATAATTTTACAGTATGTTTATACATTTTATAACCTCCCGTTTTAGATACTACTACCTGTAGTATGCTCCTGAATTTTTAGTTATTTCCCTTAAAATACACCATAAGTAAAGAGAACCAAGGAGTACACCCTCTTGCATTTTTCTCCGGGTCTCCGGTATAATATATGAAATTGAAAAAATATTCAGCGGTGGGGCAGCCGTTGAACCTTTAAGTCAGTCCAGTGAGGCTGGCAAGGGGAAACCGGGATGGGTTGTCGGGAAAAGAATAAAGCTTCTTAAAACCTTAGCAAACGAAAGTGGAAACCCCTTGCCGCCCGCGCAAGGGGTTTTTTTTATGGCCGAAAAAATCATCATGACCGAGGCAGACATGCGGCGGGCTATTTCGCGCATCGCCCACGAAATCGTGGAAAGAAACCAGGGCTGCCAGGACCTGGTTTTTATAGGAATGCATACCAGAGGAGTTCCCCTGGCCCACCGCCTGGCCAGGAGAATAAAGGAGTTTGAAAAAGTGGATATCCCCGTCGGCGCCCTGGATATAAGCCTGTACCGTGACGACCTCTCCTCCAGGGGGCTACAGGCTGAAGTTCACCCGACCAGCGTGCCTACCAACATCGCAGGAAAACGTTTAATCCTGGTGGACGACGTGCTGTTTACCGGGCGCAGTATCAGAGCAGCCCTGGACGAACTCGTCGACCTGGGACGACCCTATTCCATACAGTTAGCCGTCCTGGTCGATAGAGGACACCGGGAACTTCCCATCCGGGCCGATTACGTGGGGAAAAATGTCCCTACTTCCCGGGATGAGGATGTTGCGGTGAAACTGCGCGATATCGACGGAACGGAAGAGGTCGTTATTATCAGGGAATCCAGGTAATAATGTTAATATTACAGGACCGGTTAAGAGTAAACAGAAAGTTATTTTCCTTATGACAGTAAGCTCCGGACACCGGAAACAGAACCGGGAAATTGAAAAAAGGTCGGGAACCACGGGAAATGCCGTTGTCCAAACGGAATGGCATCACCGGCATCTCCTTGACACCGATATTCTCAGCCGCGAGGAAATTGAACTGGTTTTCAACCATGCCACGGCTATGGAGGAAATACTCGGAAGAGAGATAAAAAAAGTACCTACTCTCAGGAGTAAAACCATAGTCAACATGTTTTTTGAAGCCAGCACCAGGACCCGGGCCTCTTTTGACCTGGCTGCAAAGGCCCTCAGCGCCGACGTAATAAACATAACCGCTTCCGGCAGCAGCGTCGAAAAAGGGGAATCACTGCTCGATACCGTCCTCACCATCCAGTCCCTCGGCGCCGACGTAATCATAATGAGGCACCAGTGCTCGGGCGCTCCCTATTTTGTCGCCCGAAATGTCAAATGCAGTGTAATCAACGCCGGGGACGGCTGGCATGCCCACCCAACCCAGGCCCTGCTGGACATGTTCACCATCCATAAGCATAAAAACGGCCTGAAAGGCCTGAAAATAGTAATTGTCGGAGACATCCTTCACAGCCGGGTGGCCAGGTCCAACATCCACGGACTTGCGGCGATGGGCGCCAGGGTAATCGCCTGCGGTCCCCCGACCCTGATGCCGGTGGCTGGCGCTTTCCCTGCGGTTAAATTTGAATACGACCTGGACAGGGCCATCCAGGGGTGTGACGTGGTAATGCCCCTGCGTCTCCAGTTGGAGAGGCAGCAGGGGGGCCTTTTCCCCTCAACCAGGGAATATTCAAGGATGTACCAGGTAACACCTGAAAGGCTTTCCAGGGCAAACCCCGGCGCTATCGTGCTTCACCCGGGTCCCATGAACGAGGGTATTGAAATATCTCCTGAAGTGGCCCACGGCCCGCAATCGGTGGTAGAGGAACAGGTAGCCAACGGGGTAGCCGTGAGAATGGCCCTCCTTACTTTAGTATTACTGGGGACGAGTTATGGCAGCTTCGGTAAATAAACTGGCTCCCGGGAGAATCCTGATCAAAGGTGGACGCATCGTGGACCCCTGGGCCGGCCTGGACATGACGGGGGACCTGTTAATCCTCAAGGGGAAAATAGAGCAGGTGGACAGGGAAATACGCGCCGCTCCGGGCAAAGACCTCCTGCGCATAGACGCTTCAGGCCTGATAGTCTGTCCCGGTTTCATAGATTTACACACCCATCTCCGGGAACCCGGCTTCGAAGATAAGGAGACCATTGCCACAGGAGCCATGGCCGGCGCTGCAGGCGGCTTTACAACCCTATGCTGTATGCCCAACACGGAACCTTCCATTGACAGAGCCGCAACGGTTGAATATATATTGAGGAAATCTTCAGACGCCGGTTCCACCAGGATCCGGCCTATCGGATGTATAACCAAGGGAAGAAAAGGGACCGAACTGGCCGAGATGGGAGAACTGGCCGGGGCCGGGGTCGTGGGGTTCAGTGATGACGGCTCCCCCGTCCACAATTCCTCCCTTATGCGCCACGCCCTGGAATACAGCCGGGCTTTTGACCTGCCGGTAATCGACCATTGCGAGGATTTATCCCTTTCAAAGGGGGGGGTCATGAACGAAGGGAAGGTAGCAGCTTCCCTGGGACTCAGGGGCATGCCGGGCGCTGCCGAGGAAAGCATGGTCGAGCGGGACATTGCCCTGGCCAGGCTAACCGGGGGCCGCCTACACCTGGCCCACCTAAGCACCGCCCGCTCCGTTGAACTCGTCCGGCAGGCTAAAGAGGAAGGGCTGCTTGTAACCGCAGAAGTTACCCCCCACCACCTTACCATGACGGAAGAATGGGTCACAGGCAGGAAGGACGGAATGGTAGAAGACAGCGTTTTCCTGGGTTTAAACGCTTACGATACTAACGCCAAGGTGAACCCGCCCCTGCGTACCGGGGAAGATATCGCTGCCCTTATCAAAGGCCTGAACACCGGGGTTATAGACGCCATAGCCACCGACCATGCCCCTCACACCAGGACAGGTAAGGAATGCGAGTTCGATAAGGCGGAATTTGGTATCAGCGGCCTTGAAACAGCCCTGGCCAGCCTCCTTTTACTTGTCCGGCGGGGGGACATAAGCCTTGCCGGCTTAATATCGAAACTTACCTCCGGGCCCGTAGCGGTGCTGGGTAAGTCCTGCTCCGGCCAAAACGGTTTTAAGCCCGGAAACGAAGCCGATGTCACCGTATTCAATCCTGAAATGGAATGGATTGTGGACCCGGACCGCCTTTTTTCCCTGGGGAAAAATACTCCTCTTAAAGGCTGCAAATTGAAAGGCAAAGTGATGATGACCCTGGTCGGCGGGAAAATAACTTATATAGACAAAAATATTCGAACGGAAGTTAAAGTATAATGAATCCCAATTCTTCCCGACCGGCTATCCTGGCCCTGGCCGACGGAACCATCTATGAGGGGTATTCTTTTGGGGCTGCCGGCGATGCCTATGGTGAGGTTGTCTTCAATACGAGCATGACCGGTTACCAGGAAATGTTGACCGACCCCTCTTACGGCGGTCAAATCGTCGTACCTACTTATCCCCTCGTAGGTAATTACGGTATCAATGCAAGTGATGTAGAGTCCAGGAAAATCCAGGTCCGGGGTTTCGTGGTAAGGGAAGACTGCTACCAGCCCAGCCACTGGCAGTCGGAGAAAACGCTGCACCAGTACCTCCAGGAAAACGGCATCCCGGGTATCGGAGGCATTGATACCAGGGCTTTAACAAGAAAGCTCAGGATAACCGGTGTGATGATGGGCATGTTATCCGGTTCTCTATCAGCCGGTGAAATGCAGTCCAGGTTAGCCGGTTTGCCGGATTACGACAACACCGATTTCGTTAACGAAGTAAGTGTGAAGGAGTCATACCGGTGGCAGGACCCGGTGCCGAATAAAGATTTCACCCCGGCATACATGGTTGTCGCCGTGGACCTCGGCCTGAAATACAATATCCTCCGCCTGCTGCAACAACACGGCTGCTCGGTGACGGTTGTGCCTGTTTCGGCCTCTGCCGGAGACATTCTGAAACTACAGCCGGACGGGATACTTTTTTCCCCCGGGCCGGGTAACCCCGCTCTTCTCGGCGCTGCCGAAGAAACCCTGCGGCAAATCGTCGGGAAAAAACCCATCATGGGAATATGCCTGGGACACCAGTTGCTGGGACGGGTTTTCGAAGGTAACACTTTTAAACTCAAGTTCGGCCACAGGGGTGCCAATCACCCCGTAAAGGATCTCCTCACGGGAAGAGTCCACATTACCGCGCAGAACCACGGGTTTGCTGTTGACGCGGACAGCATAAAGGGAGGGCTGGAGGTCAGCCATGTCAACCTGAATGACGGCACCGTTGAAGGTTTCGTCCACAGGGATCTGCCTATCCTTTCTATCCAGTACCATTCCGAAGCTTCGCCCGGACCCATGGATAACGTCTACCTCTTCGAACGTTTTGTCAGTCTGATAAAGCAGGCAAAATAATTGCATAACCAGAGCATTTTTAACCGGAGGTAATAAATTATGGTTTCCATAAATTTCTTAAAAGAATCAGAGATTTTCCGGGGATTAAGTGAGTCCCAGTTACAAAAAATAGCCGCTATCGCCGGGGAGAAATCCTATCCGGCCGGCTCCATTCTTTTCAAGGAAGGGAGTCAAGCCAGGAACCTGTACATAGTTGAAGAGGGAAAAGTGGCGCTCGAAATGAAAATTAATATGGGCGGCAACCAGCCGGCACGGTTGGCAACTGTGGACGCTCTCACAAAAGGAGAGGCCCTGGGGTGGTCGTCCCTGATCGACCCGCATGTGTTCACGCTGAGCGCTTTGTGTATGGACGCTTCCAAACTGGTAACCATCGACTCCCCAAAACTCCTCGAGATATTAAAGCAGGATACCGCCATGGGATTCGAGATAATGAAATCCGTAGCGAAATTGATAGCCTCCAGGCTTACCCGCACCAGGGTTATGTTAATAAGTGAAAGAGGGCTGTCTCTCCTTACGGAATATTGAGGAGACCTGAAAGAAACTTTTTCTTTTTTTCACGTAATTTAGTTTAGGAGAAATAGCATTTCAAGTTTAGGAAAGGTCCTTGTTATAGGTTCCGGTCCTATCATCATAGGCCAGGCCGCCGAATTCGATTATGCCGGGACCCAGGCCTGTAAGGCCCTCAGGGAGGAAGGGGTGACCTCGATACTGGTTAATTCCAATCCAGCTACCATAATGACCGACGAGGGGATTGCCGATGTAGTTTATATCGAACCGCTGACGGTCGATGTCCTGGAAAGGATAATAGCGAAAGAGCGCCCCGACGGCTTACTGCCTACTCTCGGCGGCCAAACAGGTCTGAACCTGGCCGTAGACCTGTCCAAAGCGGGCGTGCTTGAAAAGTACAATGTCCGCCTTCTCGGGACCCCTTTGAAGACGATTGAAAAAGCTGAGGACAGGGAATTATTCAAAAAAATGCTCCAGGAAATAGGCGAACCGGTTCCGGCCAGCGCTGTCGCCACTTCCCTGGAACAGGGTCACGAAATACTGAAGGAAATAGGCTTGCCCGTTGTCATCCGCCCTGCATACACCCTGGGAGGGACCGGCGGGGGCATGGCCTACTCTGAAAAAGAATTTAACCAGGTAATCCAGGGCGGTTTAATGGCCAGCCCTATTCACCAGGTACTGATTGAAAAATCTATCGCCGGGTGGAAAGAAATTGAATACGAAGTGATGCGAGACGCCGCCGACAACTGCATCACCGTCTGCAACATGGAAAACCTTGACCCTATGGGCGTCCATACAGGCGACAGCATAGTCGTTGCGCCCAGCCAGACACTGTCCGATAAAGAATACCAGATGCTGCGTTCCGCAGCTTTGAAAATCATCCGGGCCCTGGGCATCGAAGGGGGATGCAACGTCCAGTTTGCCCTGGCCCCCCATCCCCTGGTCGGGGAAACGTGGTCCCCGGGATTACATGACCCCAGGAGCTATTACGTTATTGAAGTTAACCCGAGGGTCAGCCGCAGCTCTGCCCTGGCCAGCAAGGCAACTGGGTACCCCATCGCCCGGGTAGCGGCCAAGATAGCCGTTGGGAAACGTCTGGATGAAATACCTAACAAAGTCACAGGTAAGACTACGGCTGCTTTTGAGCCCGCCCTTGACTATTGCGTGGTAAAAATACCCCGCTGGCCCTTCGATAAATTCGCTTCCGGCGACCGCGTAACCGGGATCCAAATGAGGGCTACAGGCGAGGTTATGGCCATAGACAGGTGTTTCGAAGCCGCTTTCCAGAAAGCAATTCGTTCCCTGGAATTCGGCAACAAGACCATCCTGTGGGAAGACAGCAAATGGAAAATGGGTAAAAGCGTCAACGGTTACCCGCTTCATCCCAACGATTTAAGGCCCTGGGGCATCCTGGCAGCCCTGCGCCGGGGAGTGGAAATTAATGATATAAGCGGCCATACGGGTATCGACCCCTGGTTCCTGCACAAATTTTCCAATATAGTAGAGATGGAAAAAAGGCTCCTCTCGGAACCCCTTACTCCCCAGCTTATGTGGCAGGCAAAGCGAATGGGTTTCCCCGATGATATTATCGGCACCCTGGCTGACAGGCTGCCGGAACAGGTAAGGCAGCTCCGCCAGAGTTGGAGCATCCGACCGGTTTACAAGATGGTAGATACCTGCGCCGCTGAATTTGCGGCGGAAACACCCTATTTTTACAGCACCTACGACCAGGAAAACGAAGCTGAAAGCCTGCCGGGACCGAAGTCGGTTGTTCTGGGAAGCGGACCAATACGGATAGGACAGGGTATCGAGTTCGACTATTGCAGCGTCCATGCAGCATGGGCCTTATCATCTTCAGGAATTAAGAGTATCATGGTTAATTCCAACCCGGAGACCGTTTCAACGGACTTCGACACCAGCGACCGCCTGTATTTCGAAGCCCTCGATGAAGAAAGCATCAGGGACATCCTCGAAGTTGAAGGTATTAACAGGGAGGCTTTGGTTGATAATAAGCTGAGCTGCCCCCCCTCCATCGCACAGTTCGGAGGCCAGACTGCCATCAACCTCGCCGAACCCCTAACCAGGGCGGGAATGCCCATAATCGGTTCCACAGCGGACACCATTGACCTTGCGGAAGACAGGCAAAGGTTTGAAGATTTTCTCAGCAAGCTGGGGATTCCGCAGCCGCCCGGGGGAAGCGCAACTACAGTCGAGCAGGCGTTGAACGTCGCCAAGCTTATCGAATATCCCGTTCTGGTAAGACCCAGCTACGTCCTGGGTGGCCGGGCCATGGAAATAGTCCGCAATGCTACCGAACTTATACACTATGCTGCCGCAGCTATTGAGCTTGGCAGCAAGCATCCGATCCTGGTAGACAAGTATATGGAAGGGAAGGAAGTAGAGGTGGATGCCATTTGCGACGGGGAGAGGGTCCTTATTCCGGGCATCATGGAACACATCGAGAGAGCCGGTGTGCACAGCGGCGACTCCATGGCGGTCTACCCCGCTTTGAACCTGACCCGGGAAGAGGCAGACATCATCGTTGATTACACGGTACGCATCGGGCTGGCACTGAATGTGAAAGGGTTAATGAACGTGCAGTTTGTCATAATGCGCCGGGGAACGACAGACAGCGGGACTCCGGTTGAATCAACCGTATATATCCTGGAAGTTAATCCCAGAGCCAGCCGGACGGTGCCTTTCTTATCAAAGGTAACGAGAGTCCCCATGGTGAAAATAGCAATAAACATAATGCTGGGAAAGAACCTCCAGCAGCAGGGCTATGAAAACGGCCTGTTTAAAAAGCAGCAAATCGTGGCAATAAAAGCCCCCGTGTTTTCCATGGCCAAGTTGAGCGGCGTGGACAATTACCTGGGGCCGGAGATGAAATCCACCGGGGAGGTCATGGGGGTGGACTATACCTTTAACGCCGCCCTGACCAAAGCCCTGCTGGCCGCGGGACTCATGCTGCCCCAAAAGGGGGCAATGCTTTTCAGCGTTGCGGATACGGACAAGCCCGAGGCGCTGCCCATAATAAGAAAATTCGCCTCCGCCGGGTATAAACTGTATGCCACTGAAGGCACAGCAGCCATGATCCAGGCCGTAGGCCTTCCCGTAACTATGATTACGAAAAAATTAAGCGAGGGTCATCCCAACGTGATTGACGTCATTCTGAAGAACGTGGTAGACGGGGTGCTTAACACTACCACGGGGGACCGGACACCCCTGAGAGACGGCTTCGAAATCCGGCGGGCGGCAGTGGAGAAGGGCATACCATGCTATACCTCCCTGGATACAGCCCGGGCGGTAGCGGAAACCATGAGTAATGACGTCCTGTCATTCAACATCCAGCCCCTTCGCGACTACCTCGAAAAACCCCCGGAAGCTGCCGCCGAATGATTCCAGCAGGGCCTCAAATAAAGCTCCTCGCACCCGTCCTATCCAACCGTATGATAACCCCGGGCAGCTATATTCTAAGCTTCCAGGCCGCCGAAATTGCCGGTACAGCCCGGCCCGGGCAGTTCGTTATGGTCAGGTGCGGAACCGGCAGCGAAAGAGTACTGAGAAGGCCCCTGGGTATCCACCGGGTAAATTTCACCGGCCCGGCCAAAGGAGAGGTGTCACTGCTTTATTCCGTGGTGGGATCCGGTACCCGTTGGCTGAGTGAACTAAAAGCAGGCGAATACATAGACATCCTGGGACCCCTGGGAAACGGTTTTTCTCTCGGGCCTGCAAACCGGCGCCTGCTGCTGGTGGCAGGGGGTATTGGTTTTTCTCCCCTGAATTTTTTGGCGGCGGAAGCCGTTAAAAAAAGCATCAAGGTAACCTTGCTCCTCGGGGCAGGCACAGCAAGAGACCTTTACCCGGAGGAACTGCTGCCGCAAGATATTGAACCGGTTATGGTTACTGAAGATGGTTCCGCGGGGAAAAAAGGCCTGGTTACCGATTACCTGAAACTATTTCTGCCGGGAGTCGACCAGGTATGCGCCTGCGGACCTTTGGGCATGTACAGAGCCATTGAGGCCCGACGGAAACTCTTGAAGGAAACGCCGGTGCAGGTGTCCCTGGAGACCAGGCTGGGCTGCGGCATCGGGGCCTGCTTCGGCTGCACGGTAAAAACCAGGACCGGCTTGAAGCGCGTTTGCCGGGACGGCCCCGTCTTCGATATTGACGAAATCCTGTGGTCTGAGGTTAAAATTTAACACTGTAGTCCTATTACCCGGCAAAAAAAAGGGCAGCCGGAGGAAAAGGTACAGCCAATGGTCGTAACAAAAAAAATAGGGGTCCAGACACAAGGGCACTGCGATATCCTGGACATTACGCCGGCGGTAGCTAAAGCTGTTGCTGCCAGTGATATAAAAAATGGTAACGTCACCGTATTTGTCGCGGGCTCAACGGCTGGTGTGACCACCATCGAGTATGAACCCGGCCTGGTTGCTGACCTGAAAAACACCTGGCAGCGAATAGCTCCCGAGGGCGTGCCCTATGAACACGACGCCCGCTGGGGAGACGGTAACGGATATGCCCATGTCAGGTCATCCCTCCTGGGATGCTCCATTGTAGTACCTTTTGTAAACGGTTCTTTGACCCTGGGAACCTGGCAGCAGATTGTCCTGATTGACTTCGATAACCGCGGCCGGTCGAGGGAAATTGTGCTGCAAATGAGTGGGGAATAGCTCCGGCTTCCTGCCCGCTTGTTCAACTTCCAGGTGTGGACATTCAGCTCAGGGATATTTTTGAAAATAGCTCAGGTATCCCTGGGCGTAAATAACGGCTTCTTCCAGTTCCACAGCATTTGACCTGGAAGGTATGCCCCCCCTTATATGTTCCAGGAGGCTTCGAGCCATGTAGCCAAGATCCTTTTTATCCGCTATGGCGCCCCTGACAATGTTTCCCCATTCCGTGTGTTTCTTGATGGAGAGGTCCAGGAGCCTTCCGACTTCCAGGCTGGCTCCGAAATGGGAAAAGAGTAGGGTCTTTATATCCATTTGCTTTAGTTTATTGATATTATCGATGGTTACATCGAGGTTAAAGTCCGGGGCGGGGGTTGTCGGATGGAGGACATTGCTTTCGCTGTGATGGGTGCCCAGCAGGTCGCCGGTAAACAAAGCCCGGGACTGGCTTTCGAAAAAGCAAAAGTGGTGAGGCGCATGCCCAGGCGTGCTGATCGCCTTCATCTGTCTTCCTCCCAGGTCTATGGAATCGCCGTCTTCCACCGTATCTATCCGTTCTGCCTCCACGGGTAAAAATTTGTCCAGGTTATACATTCCCGCAACCTTTTCCCCCAGTGCCTGCCTGGCTCCATTTAAAAGGCGGGTTGGGTCCACTAAATGGGGAACTCCTCTTTTATGGGTGATGACCTTCGCCCGGGGCATTTCCTTCATCAAGATGCCGGCGCTGCCGGCATGGTCCAGGTGGATATGCGTCAGGATGATGTATGAAATATCTTCGCTGGCAAAGCCGAGGTCTTTCAGGCCCTTGAGGATGTAAGGGGCAGAGGTGGAAAGCCCCGTTTCCACCAGGGCAACCTGTTTGCCCGCGACCACGTAAGCCGAAGCCAGGCCCGGATGCCACATGTGGGCATCGATGGAGAATAAGCCTTCGTCTATTTTCTGAATATCAGACATGATTGCAGTCTCCTGAAAAAATGCCGGGGGCGGGGGTCGAACCCGCACGAACTTTTGGTCCAAGGGATTTTAAGTCCCTCGCGTCTGCCGA
This sequence comes from Dehalococcoidia bacterium, assembly GCA_030689845.1. Taxonomy (GTDB): domain Bacteria; phylum Chloroflexota; class Dehalococcoidia; order JACQUA01; family JACQUA01; genus JAUYHV01. Next base: position 2,037 of record JAUYHV010000184.1, on the reverse strand, counting down.
TTCCGCCACCCCGGCGCGTAAAATATCTTTGGCTTTAAAATAAATGGAGGCGACGAGCGGATTCGAACCGCTGAATAGGGGTTTTGCAGACCCCCGCCTTAACCACTTGGCCACGTCGCCCCTTGGAGCGGGAGACGAGATTCGAACTCGCGACTCTCTCCTTGGCAAGGAGATGCTCTACCACTGAGCCACTCCCGCTGGTATTGAATGGTGCCGGGGAGGAGATTTGAACTCCTACAAGCTTTCGCTCACTGCCCCCTCAAGACAGCGTGTCTACCAATTCCACCACCCCGGCACGGTTACCCGCTACTTGGTTCCCTTATCAGATTCTTCCCTATCACGCCAGGAAAATGGTCCGCAGCACCACATCCCCCTCTTTTTCCTGAAAAAAACTATCCTAACGCCTATCAGGATGACCAGCAGGGGCCAAACATAGCTCCACACATCACCTTCTATTATCCCCGCTTTTACCCCCAGGGCTACCAGCCCTACTATTATCAAGGCTAATCCGAATATCATTTTCTTTCCTCCGCTAACATTATAACAGGGGGGAAAATAAAACGGAATACTGTCGGGTTAGCAAACATTTAGTAAAAGATGGGATACTTCAAAGAACACGGAGACCAGTTCCTTCCTTCCCTGTACGGAGTAATCTGGCTTTAGTTTTCCCAGAGCGTATTAGTCTATAACCTGGGTTTCACCCTATCCGGTTTGCGGCTTCGTTTGCGGATAGTTCCTTTGGGATTAAATTTTCCCTCAAACCATTGCTTATTCACCCAATGGTGAAATCCACAAGCGTGTAGCGAGGTAATCTTATCTTCCTCAGTCGTATTGCAATACGGGCATGCTAAGCTTTCGGATATTGTAAGGTCGCCTCGACGTATCGCATTTTTTATCCAACCCATTTGTTGTACCCCCTTTGACACCATTGTATTAGTTGTACCAAATAATTGGAACAACTAAAGACCTAATTTCACTTTAAACTCACTTTTCCAAGAGAACCCAATTACTTCTTCAGAGGAAGATGATAAAGGCAGGGAAGGAGAGTGGCCACGGAGCCATTCCCCTCCTTACCATCGCGTTACAGCTGAATGCCATAAGTCCGCGGACGTCAGATAGCCGCTTCTGATTCACATACCTCAAGGTCTTTAGAAAGATCCCCAGATCGCTTTGATAGCAGCGAAAACAGCTTTTTGCCTTTCCTCGACTTTATCAAGCGGGAAAACTCCGTCAGGAGTAGGGTCAATCCTCTTTAACGACAGATCCGCTGGCAGACTGCGCACGTACACTTCGGGAACAGATCCCGCTAACAATTCGTTCCATATCAAATTGCTGCCACTATAGGTGTTGAGCTTATCAACGTATATTTCATCATTGCTACTGAGATTCAGTTTGTCCTTTAGGAGCAAAACCATGCCGAGCCGATTTCGCGTTTGCTGGAAATAGGCCTCATCTAGAATTCCGTCCGTAGTGAAAAGGGCCTTGTTTTTCGGGTGCTGGGTATACATGTGTTCCAAGTGCATGCCTTGATGCTTAGCGTTGTTCCTATTGAAACGATCCTCCAACTCCATAAGGTCGACTGAAGCGTACGACGGCTTATTATCCATCAATTCCGATAAATACCGGTCTATCCTCATTAGGACATATTTGCTGAAATTAAGCCACTTATTCGAGACCCCTTTGAAGCGCTCGTATTCGAAAAGATCCGCTGCCCGATACTGTGACTCCGTAGAAATGAAGCCAGCATTTGCCAACGCTGTACTAAGCGTCTTTTCGAACTCGGGAATGGCATCATCAAGACTCTTGTTTCGCACCGCCGTATTAAGAGGATAGATCAGTCTTTGGAAGTCGTTACTATCATAGGCATCGAGAAGACGTAGAATCACATGGGTCTGATCGAATTTCTTGGCGATACCCCTTATTTTGTCGGCCTCCTTTGGATCCTGCTTCATCATGTTCGATAGTATTAATAGGTATTGTTGATTCTGATCAAGCAGTTTGTTGTAGATAACGTAGTCCCATTCGTACGATGTGCGC
>JAUYHV010000179.1 GCA_030689845.1 Dehalococcoidia bacterium | reverse complement strand
CCCGTGAAACCACCATATAGTGTTCCATTGCCTTTACCAGCCATAATGTACACAGAATAATCATTCATAATTATTACTGGATTCCGACTTTCGTCGGAATGGGTAAAAGAAGATGCATCAGGTGAACCCTTCATCGTATATGTCTTCATCTATGTACCTTCATTTTTTCTTACCCACTCAGTTTGAGAAGGAACCAATTCTATTTAGGTTGTAAGTTTGAACTGACCATATTTATTAGGTTCAACAATTGTTGAAGCAAACTCAAGAGCAGGGCACCATACCCTCAGATGATAAGAAACGTTTTAAGTAAAATATTACGACTGCTATAAAACCAACACCGTCATACACATTTGGACAGGTTAATAAAGCTAACGATTGTGATCTAAATGGTGGGCTCGGCAGGATTCGAACCTGCGATCAATCGGTTATGAGCCGACTGCTCTGCCGCTGAGCTACGAGCCCTTGAGGAAAAAGATAGCTATATATAACCTCTATCCGTGGAGATTATAGTGCCTACGGGAATGTACCGTCAACTTGATTGGCATCTTTACCTGGATATGCTAAACTATTCCATTCTATTGGGACCGGTCTCACTTCAGGATAGCAGATTTATTTATCCTCCAGGAGGTAGGTTTTTATGTTTCTAACTGCCGCCCCCCTCGGCGTCCCCACCAGGGTTATTTTTTGGAATATTTCTTACGGTGAAATAATATATATCCTTGCCGCCGTAATTATCGCCATATTTATTTATGTTCTGCGGCGGAGAATAAAAATCTGGAAGCTTGGAGTTGCGGACCCTCGCCAAAAAGAAGCCAGGCAGCGTATATGGCCCTTTATTAAAATCGGCCTGCTTGAAGGATTAGGGCACAAGCGCATTCTAAGGGAACCGGTATCGGGTATCGCGCATTTCCTGATGTTCTGGGGCTGTATATTCTTTCTTCTCGCGGCTTTTTTGGATGCTATAAGTCACTACTTCTTCCATTTTCTCCAGGGGTGGTTCTACCTGATATTTTCCGTCGTCCTGGACGTATTTGGCTTACTGGTTATACTGGCAGTTCTTTTCGCAGCCTACCGCCGCTACATCCAGAAACCGGACAGGCTGGATAATGCCCCGGAAGACGGCATCGCCCTTCTTTTCATTTTCTTTGTCGTGGCTTCCGGCTTTGTAGTAGAAGGGTTCCGGATGGCGGCGACAGAGGTTATCCCTCATCCTTCCTGGGCAGTATGGTCCCCCGGCGGCCTTATGGTAGCCAGCATATTTGGAGGTCTGACTGAAAACACCCTGGAACTGGCACACCGCTGGTGGTGGTGGATCCATACATTACTCGCGTTTTTTGCCATGGCCTATATCCCGCTTTCCTTCAATAAGCTGAGTCACATTATCGTTTCGCCCGTAAATGCTTATTTCCGTTCATTGGCACCGAAAGGCGCCCTGAACACCATTGAACTCGAATCTGCCGAAACTTTTGGAGTTGCGAAAATCCAGGATTTCACATGGAAACAACTTTTAGACCTTGACGCCTGCACTCGTTGCGGCCGCTGTCAGGACAACTGTCCCGCTTATTTGACCGGAAAACCACTCAGCCCTAAAAAGTTAATACAGGACCTGAAAACCCACATGCTGGCACAGGCACCGGCATTGTTGTCAGCCAAAAATGAAAAGGCAGAACTGGCCGAACCAGGCAAAGACATGATTCATGATGTGGTCACTGATGACGTAATCTGGGACTGCACGACCTGCCGCGCCTGCCAGGAAAGTTGTCCCGTTTTTGTGGAACATATAGATAAAATTATAGATATGAGGCGCAACCTGGTATTGGAGCAAAGTCTCATGCCGGAGACCGCCCAGGGTGCGCTAAAGAGTTTGGAGGCCAGGGGCCATCCCTGGAGGGGTACGACGGCTACCCGTTTGGATTGGGCCAGCAACATCGATGTTAAAGTCTTGGCGGATAACCGGGAAGTTGACATCCTTTACTGGGTCGGCTGCACAGCGGCTCTGGAGGAAAGGAGCATGAAGATCTCCGCTTCTCTGGCACGGTTAATGCTCAAGGCAGGCCTGAATTTTGGCATTCTCGGGGCGGAAGAGTCCTGCTGCGGCGATCCGGCCCGGCGGATGGGAAATGAATACCTGTTCCAGCTACAAGCCCTGAAAAATATTGAAACCATGAACGGCTATGGAATTAAAAAAATAGTTACCTCCTGCCCACACTGCTTTAATACCTTGAAATATGAATATCCTCAATTCGGCGGCCAGTTCGAAGTTATCCATCACAGCCAGTTATTAAAAGAATTGTTAGACGCCGGGAAAATCAAAATGGCGGGCAATTTTACCAGTAAAGTCGTTTATCACGATGCCTGCTACCTGGGGCGTTACAACGATATTTTCAGTGAGCCACGGGATATTTTGAAGAAAGTTCCCGGTGTTACTACCAGGGAGATGGATCGACGGTATTACAAAAGCTTTTGCTGCGGCGCAGGGGGGGGAAGATTATGGATGGAGGAACATACCGGTAAGCGTATAAATGAAACCCGCACTGAGGAAGCTTTGAAGACCGGGGCTGATGTTATTGCCACTGCCTGCCCCTATTGTATACAGATGTTCGTCGACGGAGTAAAAACGAAGGGTGTAGAGGAAACGGTAAAGCCGATGGATCTGGCTGAAATCATAGAGGCGGCGCAGTAAGCCCGTTTTTGTTTGAAATTATGATTAATGCTTTGTGATACTATATCTAGAATAAATACCGGGAGATGTCCGTGAATAATATGATGAAAATAGATGTTTACAGCCATATAATGACACCGAAGTACCTGGAAGCTATGGGCCGGTATGGAGGGGTTATCCAGCTAATAGGCAAGTTGACTTCTTTGTGGGACGTGGAACAACGGCTGCGGGTTATGGACAAATTCGAGGGACTTTCCCAGGTGCTGGTTCCAGGAGGGACTTCTAAAAAAGATATAACACCGGAGCAGGAAGCCGAACTGGCAAAAATAGCCAACGACGAGGTTGCCGAGATTGTAGCAAAATATCCTGACCGCTTCGTTGCCGCTGCCGCTGTGCTTCCACTTAAAGATATTGATTTATCCCTGAAGGAAGCAGACCGTGCCATAAACGTTTTAAAATTAAGAGGGGTCCATATTCCCACTCCGATATTGGGCAAAGCTGTCGACCGGCCCGAATTTTTCCCTATTTTCGAGGCAATGTGCAGGTATGACCTCCCCATCTGGCTGCACCCTTCCCGTCCTCCCTGGCCCGAGTATCCGGGAGAGGAAAAACCATCTTACGACACATGGCTCTTGTGGGGATGGCCGTATGAATCAACCCTGGCAATGACGCGCATGGTTCTCTCCAAAATGTTACTAAAATTGCCCTCATTGAAAGTTATCATTCATCATGCCGGGGCAATGGTCCCTTTTTTTTCCCAAAGAATAGTAAGCGTTTTCGATTCGGCAGAAATTACGGGCAAACAAAATCACACCGAAGGCCTCCCCGGAGACATACTGGATTACTTCCGCAAGTTTTACGTGGATACGGCTGTCAACGGCAATACATCTGCCCTCATGTGCTCTCACGGGTTTTACGGAGCTGACCACATCCTTTTCGGAACCGACATGCCTTTTGATTCCCAGAACGGATTCAGGGCTACAAATTCAGCTATAACGGCCATTGAATCGATGAATATTCCGGAAGCCGATAAGGTCAAAATCTTCCGGGACAACACGCGGAAGCTCCTGAAATTAAATTAATATATAATATTCCATGCTGAAAAGGAGGACACTGCTCAATGAATTATGATGAATTTCTTAAATTGGCCATGAAAAGAAGAAGCATGCGCCAGTTCAAACCGGATCCTGTCCCGGATGAATTAGTCGATAAAATAATAGAGGCAGCCCGCTGGGCGCCGTCCGGGGCAAATTCCCAACCGTGGGAATTCGTTGTTGTTAAAGACCCGGCAGTCAAGGAAAAACTGGTAGAAATATTCAGGGACGCAGCTGAAAACAGTAACAAGCTCGGACAGACCCGTCCGCCCGAGGAAAGACACCCGGCTGATAATAGGTCCCCGCACCACCCGGGATTTCAGGATGCTCCCGTATTTATTATCTTGTTCGGGGATCCGAGAGTTAATCGCACATTCCCCCTCTCTGCATATTCATACAATCGTGACAGCATTTTTGCATCCGGAATGGCCAGCGCTATTCTCTACATGCACCTTGCAGCAACAAGCCTTGGTCTGGCATCCCAGTGGGTGACATCTTTCGCTCAACCGCTGTCACAAGCTCTTACGAAGCAGTTACTCGGGGTTCCCCCGGTCTATATTCTTTACGACATGGTTGCCCTTGGATACGGACTGCACGAACCGAGGCCCCGCCTGGTTAGAGAAAAAAAAGAGATTGTCCACTTCGACCACTTTGACATGGCCAAGTATCGCAGCGATGAAATGATAACGAAATATATCGATGCGGTACACAAAAACAGGGCGACCATTCCGGATTAAACTCATGGTATCTGTATAATGAGGAATAGATATAAACGGTTTAACCGGGCATGTAGGCGTTGAAACCTGCCAAATACCATGTTTACTCGGTTAACAAGTTAAGCATGAGCATTACTTTTTGTTCAAAGGAAAACTTTAAAATAAATTGATACAGGGTAAATATTACGAAGAATTTCAAATCGGTGACAAATTTATAACGCCGGGTAAAACAATTACAGAATCAATGATTACTCTTTCCCTGGGCATCGGCGGCTTTATAATTCCCTTTTTCCAGGACGTTGAATATGCGAAAAAAACTATTTTTAAAGGAATTGTGGCCCCTGCTCACCTGACTCTATTAATCCTTGGCGGCCTCGTAGAGCAGACCGGCATTTTTCATGAGACCGTAGTGGCTCTCACCGATATTAAAGGACGGTTTACGGCTCCTGTTCGAGAAGGAGACACGATAAAGGCCGAAGTGGAATTGACTGCCAAAAATGACACTTCCAGCGCCAAAATTGGTTTGGTTACTTTGAATCATATTGTAAAAAACCAGAGGGATGAAGTTGTGGCTGAAGTGTTAATAACCCATCTTGTCAAACGTCTCAATTAATCTGGAATTATGTGTTCTTAAACGAGATTTATTAAAAATAAACTTTATATATCAGGAGAATGGTGAAAGGAAATGTCCTTACAGTCCGGGTAGAGGAGTACCTGGAAGCTGTTTTAAACATGATTATCGATGGTAAACCCGTTTTGGCTGCCCGACTGGCCGAACGACTTGAACTTGCTCCTCCCACGGTAGCTGCGACTTTGCGCCGCATGAAAAGGGACGGCTTAATATTAATCGGACCTCATAAAAATATTGGTCTTACTCCGGCTGGACGTAAGGCTGCGACGACCGTGGTGAGGCGGCACAGGCTTGCGGAATGTTTACTGGCAGACGTTCTGGATGTACCCTGGCAGGACGTCCACGAGGAAGCCTGTTTGATAGAGCACGGGCTTTCCGCCATGGTCGAAGAGAAATTATATGAAAAGCTTGGGAGGCCTGAAACGTGCCCTCACGGGAACCCAATCCCAAAAGGTATCGATATACAGGCCGTTAGAGGAACTCCTCTTGATACTATTGCCAGGGGAACGGATATCGTTGTCGAAAGAATTGCCGAAGAATCTGCTAGAAATGCTGATTTTATGAAGTTCCTGGCTGATAACGGTATTATGCCCGGCGCAAAATTTACAATAAAAGATGTCACCGCTTACGCGGGAACTATTACAATTTGCACAGCCGAAAAAGTAGTAACCCTCGGCATGAATACAGCAAATTCCATCTGGGTATCTGTGGTCCCACCTCCATCCCAAACCGGGATTCGCTAATTCTGGTACTTTGAGGATTATCTGGTGATCCCTTTTAACTCTTTGTCGGACGAATTGGTGACGGCGTTTCAGTCTGTCGTGGGTCGCAACAACGTATTTATTTCCCCTGAAGAAAGAGAGAGATACTCCCGGGATGAGATGCCAAATCCCAGGCCGGCAATGCCCGAAATAGTAGTCGTTCCCGGTTGTACTAAGGAGGTCGCCAGTATAATGCGTTTAGCCGCCGTAAACCGTATTCCGGTTACCCCGCGGGGCGGCGGCACCGGCTTGAGCGGAGGCTGCGTTCCCCTTTTTGGGGGGATTGTTCTTTCCCTGGAGAAAATGAACCATATCATCGAAATCGACGAAGCGAATCAAACAAGTAGGGTGGAGGCCGGAGTAACCCTTGGGGATTTCCAGGAAGCAGTTGCAGGACACGGTCTGAACTACCCGGTTTATCCCGGAGAAAATAGCGCGACTCTCGGTGGCAATGTCGCTACGAATGCAGGCGGGATGATGGCCGTAAAGTATGGGGTAACCAGGCACTTTGTTCTCGGCGTTGAAGCCGTTATGTCAGATGGAAGAATTATAATCACTGGCGGTAAATTTGTTAAAAATACCACCGGGTATGATTTAACTCAGTTACTCGTTGGGTCTGAAGGAACACTTGGAATTATTACAAATATTACTCTCCGGCTCGGACTCCCGCCTAAAATAAAGGAAATACTCTATATTCCATTCCCTGACTTGGAAACGGCTATAGAAGCAGTACCTGACATATTAAAGTGTGGGATTACTCCCGTCGGCATTGAGTTTATGGAGAAAAACATAATTCAAATAGTAGAAAAATATACGGGGCGACAGATTCCGTTTCACGAGCATGAAGCTTTTCTCATGGTCCTTGTCGAAGGAAACTTGGAATCGGAGGTTTTGCAGGCGATCGAAAAAATAGCTGAATCTGTGCGTTCTCATGATGCTATTGATGTTTTTATTCCTTCCGGGGAAAAGGCCAGAAAGGAATTGCTGGATTCAAGGGAAAAATTTTACCAGGCGATAAAGAAACTCGGGCCGATCGAACTTGCCGATGTAGTAGTTCCGCGGAATTTAATAGCCCGGTTTCTTAAGGAGGTTAAATCGCTCGGGAGAATGCATGGAATTGATATTGTGGCTTATGGCCATGCCGGCGACGGCAACGTTCACTTGCATCCCATTGGTAAAGGATTGTCCCGGGACGAGTGGGAGAATAAATTGCCTGTATTAATGAGTGACATATATAAAGCAGGCCTAAAACTCGGGGGAACGATCTCAGGTGAGCATGGGATAGGATTCGACAAAATGAAGTATTTTAATAAATTTATGCATTCCGGAGCACTTGAAACCATGTTCACTATAAAAAAAGCCCTGGATCCGGAAGGTATTCTCAACCCTGGAAAGCTATTTGATATTCCCTGAACCGTACAGGAAACCGGCACTGTTGCCCTGATTTAGCTATGATCACACCATTAAATATTTTCTTTTGCTTCTTTCTCCTTGATACATCAAGGACAATATTACTTGTCCGTTAACATGTTAACCCATAAAAAAAGCAAACTGAAATGCGCAATGCGCAATGTTGACAAAATATTTTATATATGATAGATTATTCACCTGTAAACTATGGAAAAAAATAGACAAGTAAATACCTGACAAAAATCGTATACCGATGTATGCTTGGAGAAGCGGCCCAGCAATTGCAATCGGGCCGCTTTTCTTGTCTGTAAAACCCATAAAAGTTTATGCACCTTAAAAAATGAATAGTTCTATAGAATCACGGGTTTGATGCAGGTTGAGCTAGTAAGAGCACGGGGGGAATGCCTTGGCGTCAAGAGCCGAAGAAGGGCGTGGCAAGACTACGAAAAGCCTCGGTGAGCTGTCCAGCGAGCCTAGCCGGGGATTCCCAAATGGGGCAACCCGCCCTGGTAAAACCAGGGCATCCCTGTTTAGAGCAGGGGGGGGTACCGGGGGAACTGAAACATCTTAGTACCCCGAGGAAAAGAGAAGATTCCCTTAGTAGTGGCGAACGAAAAGGGAAAAGCCCAAACCGGACCAACTTAGTGGACTAAGAGCCTATGTTGTTTCGGGGTAGTAAGACAAGTCACGGGAGGGTCTTAGACCTCCCAGGAAGTAAAAAACCTGTTTGTTAGTCAAAGGAACCTGGAAAGGACCACCAAAGAGAGTGAAAGTCTCGTAGATGAAAACAAGCAGGCTTCCGGATTTGTTCTTAAGTACCACGGGACACGTGAAATCCCGTGGGAAGCAGCCCTGACCACAGGGCAAGGCTAAATACTCTTGACGACCGATAGTGAACCAGTACCGTGAGGGAAAGGTAAAAAGAACCCCGGAAGGGGAGTGAAATAGATCCTGAAACCTCGTGCTTACAAGCAGTCAGAGGTTCGATGCAAATCGGACTGATGGCGTGCCTATTGAAGAATGACCCAGCGAGTTAATCTTGGTAGCAAGGTTAAGTTCTGTAAGGAGCGGAGCCGTAGCGAAAGCGAGTCTGAATAGGGCGTTTAGTTGCCAGGATTAGACCCGAAACCGGGTGAGCCACCCATGGTCAGGGTGAAGCCCCGATAAAACGGGGTGGAGGTCCGAACCCATCAGCGTTGCAAAGCTGTGGGATGAACTGTGGGTAGAGGTGAAATGCCAAACGAACTCGGATATAGCTGGTACTCCCCGAAATGTATTGAGGTACAGCCTCGGGAATTAAACAGTGGAGGTAGAGCACTGGATGAGGAAGGGGGCGAGTAGCTTACCGACCTCAACCAAACTGCGAATGCCACTGTTGCAGACCCCGGGAGTGAGACTGTGGGGGATAAGCTTCATAGTCAAAAGGGAAACAGCCCAGACCCTCAGCTAAGGTCCCTAAGAGTGGGCTAAGTGGGAAAGGAAGTAGCAGCGCACAGACAGCCAGGATGTTGGCTTAGAAGCAGCCACCATTTAAAGAGTGCGTAACAGCTCACTGGTCGAGTGAAGCTGCGCCGACAATCCAGCGGGGCTAAAGTCCGCCACCGAAGCTAGGGATCCTGACATATTAGCAATAATACGTTGGGGTGGTAGGGGAGCATTGTCCAGACACTGAAGCTAAGCTGTAAGGCTTGGTGGAGTCTGGAGAAGAGAGAATGCTGGGATGAGTAGCGCAACCTTGAAGAGAAAGCGAGGCACCGAATGCCTGAGGTTTCCTACGGAAGGTTAATCCGCGTAGGGTTAGTCGGGCCTAAGCTGAACCCTGGGAAACAGGGGTAGGCGATGGACAACAGGTTAGTAGTCCTGTACCGCTTTTTTACCGTTTGAGACAAAGGGGGGACGCAGGAAGGGAGGTTGAGCGCACCCATTGGACATGGTGCGTTGCCGTACTCGAGGGAGCCGGAGCAGGCAAATCCACTCCGGTGTTTAACTGAGGGTATGGCAGAAGTTAAGGGGCAACCCGATGCGACTCAGCTGCACCTAAGCTGCCAAGAAAAGCCTCGTTGTCAAGGTAAAGGAGCGACCGTACCGCAAACCGACACTGGTAGGCACTCCTGAAAGGGAGAAGGTGATCGAGATAACCCTCGTTAAGGAACTCGGCAATTTAACCCCGTAACTTCGGGATAAGGGGTTCCCGGTGATAAACCGGGACACAGAAACAGGCCCAAGCGACTGTTTAACAAAAACACAGGTCTCTGCTAAAGCGTAAGCTTAGGTATAGGGGCTGACACCTGCCCAGTGCCGGAAGGTTAAAGGGAGAGGTCAACCGTAAGGTGAAGCTTTGAACTGAAGCCCCGGTGAACGGCGGCCGTAACTATAACGGTCCTAAGGTAGCGAAGTCCCTTGTCGGGTAAGTTCCGACCCGCACGAAAGGTGTAACGACTTGGGCGCTGTCTCAACGAGGGACTCGGCGAAATTGAAATACCCGTGAAGATGCGGGTTACCCGCGACGGGACAAAAAGACCCCGTGGAGCTTTACTACAACTTGGCACTGGATCGAGGCTAGTCATGTGTAGGATAGGTGGGAGGCTTTGAAGCCCCGGCGCTAGCCGGGGTGGAGCCGACGTTGAAATACCACCCTTGAGTAGTTTTGTTTCTAACCTGCTGTTGTCAGGGACCGTGCCAGGCGGGTAGTTTGACTGGGGCGGTCGCCTCCCAAAATGTAACGGAGGCGTCCAAAGGTTCCCTCAAGGTGAATGGAAACCACCTGTTGAGTATATTGGCTTAAGGGAGCTTGACTGGAAGACCAACAAGTCAACCAGGGACGAAAGTCGGGCAAAGTGATCCTACGGTACCGAGTGGAAGGGCCGTGGCTTATCGGATAAAAGCTACCCCGGGGATAACAGGCTTATCTTGCCCAAGAGTTCATATCGACGGCAAGGTTTGGCACCTCGATGTCGGCTCGTCGCATCCTGGGGCTGGAGCAGGTCCCAAGGGTCCGGCTGTTCGCCGGTTAAAGCGGCACGCGAGCTGGGTTCAGACCGTCGTGAGACAGGTCGGTCTCTATCCGTCGTGGGCGCAGGAGATTTGAGGGGAGCTCCCTTTAGTACGAGAGGACCAAGGGGGACAGACCTCTGGTGTGCCAGTTGTCCCGCCAGGGGCACAGCTGGGTAGCTACGTCTGGATGGGATAAGCGCTGAAAGCATCTAAGTGCGAAGCCCACCCCAAGATTAGATCTCCGCTCCGAGCAATCGGAGGAAGACCCCCTGTAGACTACAGGGTAGATAGGCGGCAGGTGTAAGGGCCGTAAGGCCTTCAGCTGAGCCGTACTAATGGTCAATCGCTCAACCTGCATCAAACCGGTGATTCTATATAAAATTAAATAGTTTCCTCTTCTTCCTGGTGGTTAGAGCGAGGTGGACCCACCCGTTCCCATCCCGAACACGGAAGTGAAACATCTCAGCGCTCACGATACTGCCCCGGCAACGGGGTGCGGAAAATAGGCCACTGCCAGGGGGATTTATTTATGAGCCCCGCGATGGAGTTACATCAAGGGGCTCTTTTTTTAATATACGAGAATAGCCCCGATGACCACAGCAACAACACCGATTAAAACCTGAGGCCTGAAACTTTCCAGTTTGCGGTTAAAAATGAATGATAACCCTACAACAAAAAGAGGGTTCGTTGAAAACAGTGGAGCAACAACACTGACATGAGTCATGCTTAAAGCCATATAACGGAACAATTGGGCCATTGCCGAAGTAAAACCGCTGCTGCAAAACCATAATACCGTTGAACGGTCCATAATGTGCAACTGTTTTCTCTTTGAACGGAACAATAAAATGGGACATAAGGCCAAAGCGGCTGCGGCATATGAAATGAATGTCCCGGCAACAGGGTAACCCCCTTCATTCAAAGCGGCTTTCACCAACAACGGTGTAATACCCCAGAAAACCCCTCCGATGAGTCCCATCATTACCCCTTTTAACGAGATCCCCTGGTAACCTCCTGCTGAGGATTTTCTGGAATTAGGCGCCCATCCAACTATAATTAATCCCAGAAGCACCAGGGAAACCCCGGTGATTAACCTCCAGGTAACCGGCTCATGAAAAATAATTATTCCGAGTATTACCGCGATCAACAGATTTGTCCTGGTAACAACAGACCTTATATTCGAGCCGACAAGCTTGGTGCAGGCGTAGGAAAAGGAGCGCCCGAAAATAAAATGTAAAATACCAGCGGCGATGAGGAATCCATATGCCCTTGGGGAAAATTCAGCAATGGTATGAACGCGTCCCGCGATAAGAAGGATAATAAAGAAAATAGGAACTGATATAAATACAGTAATAAAAACCCCCATAGTGGGGTCTTTAATGCGGGTTACAGCCCTGCGGGTAGTTACCCCGTTGAATCCAAAAGAAAATGCCCCGAGAATTGCAAACAATGATCCAGTCATGACGGGGAAGTTTAGCAGATATTTGTTTTTATAGCAAAATAAGGAAAATCCCTACCTAATGTAGTGTTTCACAAATGGCCTTACAATCTTTGTCATTCCGGGCTTGACCCGGAATCCAGTCTGTGGCTCTGGATTCCCGCTTTCGCGGGAATGACACCAATGGTACTGCAAATTGTAAAGAGATATTAGAGACACTACACTAAATGTATTTTTTCTTGACAACCAGATACCCATTCCATTAATATATAAAAGCTGATCGGCCAGGTCAGCAAGAATAGAATAACGGCAAAGGTTGTCCTTAGAATACGAGATAAAGGTGAAGTCCGGTGAAAATCCGGCGCTGTCCCGCAACTGTAATATCACTAACAAGTGATTGAGCCAGATCTCCAGCTTTTGCCAGGGGTAATATGCCTTCGAGGAAAGGCCAGGGCCCGAAAGAATTGACACAGTTCTTTTAAGCCCCTGCCAATATCGTTGGCAGGGGCTTTTTTTATTAGAAAGGTTTTTAATTGTCAAACCCGGGGATAGTTCTCCTGGCCCACGGCAGCCGGGGAGAAAAAATAGAGGGCGAGTGGTTAAGGCAAATATCCGTTATTTTTCAGCGTAAGCTTGGAGACGGATACGTTATCCAGCCTGCTTTTTTACAATTTAACAGCCCTGGTATTCAAGAAGCTGTAAGAATACTGGTTAACCGTGAAGTGCGCGATATCATCGTCCTTCCATATTTCCTGTTAGAGGGGAGCCATTATCACCATCATATCCCTGAGGAACTCAATCGTATTTCCAAAATGTACCCGGATGTTAAAATCACCATAGGCAGGAGTTTAGGAGTTGACGATAGAATTATTGACGTTGCTGTTGACCGTTTGCGAGAAACCATCATTGAAAATCCTCCTTTCCCCCCCGATCAACCTTTAGAAAGTTCTGAAATAGAAAAAACCAGTTTTAATTACCTCAGTAGTTTGTTTCCCTACCTTGATAAATCACATGAAGGCTTAATAACAAAGAGAGTCCTCCACGCCACTGCGGATCCGGCAGTTTTATCACTCCGTTTTCACCCTGAGGCCGTGGCTTCAGGAATCTCTTCTCTGGTTCATGGCGGGCCAATAATCACCGATGTCAGGATGATAGTAGCTGGTATAAACCGCCGGCTCGCATCATCGTTGAATTGCCCGATATTGTGCGCTATGGAAGCAGCCGAGGCAGATCTCGAAGGAGGTTTCGCGGGCACGACAAAAACAGCTACAGGCATGCGCAATCTGGCTGACAAAATCAACGGTTCAGTTATCGCTGTTGGCAATGCTCCTACAGCCCTGCTTTCCGTTTTAGAGATGGTAAACAAGGGAATTTGCCAGCCGGGATTAATTATCGGTTTGCCAGTGGGATTTGTTAACGCAGCGGAAGTTAAATCCGACCTCCTGAAAAGTAAAGTGCCCTATATCACGCTGCTGGGGCATAGGGGGGGGAGTTCTATGGCTGTTGCCTGTGT
>JAUYHV010000167.1 GCA_030689845.1 Dehalococcoidia bacterium | reverse complement strand
GCTGGCGGCGCAAAGTGGAGGAGATAACTCACTATGACAAATACGACAAGTCAAAATACCGCTCCCATGAGCAGGTTACCAGGTTTATTGTCGATCTGCGTAAAAAGACTTTTTCCGCTTATAGCGTGATGAAAAAAGACGGGGATTAATAAAACAAAATCTTGTTTTTCAGTTCTAAACCCGGCAAAAAGAGTAATAAACCGACATTATCAGGGTGAAAGTTGAGGATTTTTCATTGGATACAGATTTAAGAAACTGGTTTAAAGAGGTCGAAAACAGGGGAGAGTTAAAAACAATTAACGGCGCCCACTGGAACCTGGAGGTCGGTGGGATTACACAGCTCAACTGGAAAAAAAGACCCAACCCTGCCCTTCTTTTCGATAATATCAAGGATTATCCACCGGGTTTCAGGGTTTTAACCAGTTCCACTTCAACCTTCCAGCGGATTGCCCTCACGTATGGTATCCCGGTTAGCGATGACGAGCAGGAAGTCGTTGACTCTTTCAGCAGGAGTTTTCCGGGTTGGATCGCGGATATTGGTAAATACCCTCCGGTACAGGTAAAAGATGGTCCGGTCATGGAGAATTCTTTCCAGGGTAAAGATATAGACCTTTTTAAATTCCCAACTCCCATGTGGCATGAGGATGACGGAGGTAGATTCATTGGGACCGGATGTGCCGTTATTACCAGGTCTCCCGATTCAAACGAAATCAACCTTGGAACCTATAGAATCATGTTACATGACCATCGGACCATGGGCTTTTTCTCCGTTCCCGGGCGTCACGGCCGCATCCACTGTGAGAATTATCACCAAAAAGGGGAAAAATGCCCCATAGCCGTCAGTTTCGGCCACCATCCCCTGTATTTTAGAGCTGCCGCGGCGGATTTACCTTTGGGCGCGGAATACAATTTCATTGGCGCTGTCGCAGGCAGCCCCGTGGAAGTTATCACCGAGGAGATTACCGGTTTACCTGTGCCAGCCAACAGCGAGATAGTCATCGCCGGCTGGTGCCCGCCGGGTAAGCTATTGCCTGAAGGACCTTTTGGGGAATATACAGGCTATTATGGTGGTCAACACCCTGCCCCTGTAATAGAAGTCGAACGGATTTATCACCGCAATGGTCCCGTGATTCTCGGATCTCCGCCGGGAAGAGCGCCCAATGATTCCTCATATTTCATGTCTTTGATGTGCAGTATGGTGATAAAAAATTACCTTATTACGGCAGGGATACCGGATATTAAGGCAGTTTGGCTTTGTGAAGTAGGAGGGCCCCAATTAATAGTAATTTCCCTTAAACAAAGGTACGCTGGCCATGCCAAACAGGCTGCTTTGATAGCCTCCCAGAGCCCGACGGGAACAAATATGGGAAGGTACGTCATAGTCGTAGACGAGGACATAAATCCGAGGAATATTGATGAAGTCCTTTGGGCACTGGCCTTCAGGTCCGACCCTGAACAGGGTATTGATATCATTCGCAGGGCAAGGAGCAACTCCCTCGACCCCATGGTCCAGAGGCCTATTACGGTCTTCCACAACAACGTGGGAATTATTGAAGCCTGCAAACCGTTTGAGCGCCTGGAAACTTTTCCAAAAGAAGTTACCTTAAGTCCCGCTCTCGAAGCAAAGATAAAACATTTCTTAAGTTGAATGGCGAAATATGGGTCAACTATCTATGGGCCAATTGTGGATGTGGTTGCGCCTCTTGGCGGTTTCCCGGGCCTTAACAAAGCGGTAATGAAACCCATGGTTGAAAAAATCGCCGCTACCAGTATCGCATCCTGAAAACCTGAAATGACAGCCAACCTGCCTGGAACTCCTCCGGCAGTGGGG